>DASXYQ010000066.1:0-3266 GCA_036502445.1 Roseiarcus sp.
ATACTTGCCCATCGCCAGCCCGCCGACGAGCACCGGCTCGAAGCCGATTTCCCTGATGAGCCGCGTCGCCAGCGCAACGGCGTTGGAGTCGTCGCCGGCGATCGGCACGCCGACCGGCTCGCCCGGTCGATGCGCGTCCTGCGCAAGCCGGGCGTAGTGGATCGCGTTGAACCCGCGCACGAGATGCGCGCCGGGTAGCAGCTTGGCAGTGGCGAGGCCGGCCCCGCCCTGCTCCGCGACCCAGTTCACGATCGCCTCGCCGTCGCGTCGCGCGATCGGGTTCGAGACGTCGATGACGAGTTGCTTGGCGGCGAGCGCGGCGCCGTAATCCTTGCCGATCTGCTCGACCGCGGCATAGGGCACTACGAGCAGGACGACGTCGCCGAACCCGATCGCCTGCTCGACCGTACCCGCCTGTGCCGTCGGGCCGGCGCTGGCGATGAGGTCCTCGAGCTGCTCGGGATGCTGCGAGGAGAACATCACGCGGTGCCCCTGCTCGGCAAAGAGCTTGCCGAGTGCCCCGCCCTCGCGACCGGCGCCGATGGTGGCGATCTTGAGCGGCGCCTCGCCGGCGTCCTCGGCGAAGGCGGCGAACGGCGCTGTCCCCGCAACGCTCGCCGCGACGCCGCCGGCGGCCAGACCGAGAAACCTGCGCCGGTCGAACTCGAAGGACGGATACTTCACCATGATCAAGGTTCCTGCAACTGGCCGGAAACATTCCGGCTGCATGCACTGCGGATGACCGCCGTCATACCAGTCGCGGTTCCTCCCGATCTACCTCCGGTGGCCTCAACTTTACGAGAGGCGGGAAAAACGGACGCCTATTCAAATGGTTGAAGAGCGGGGAGCTGACCGTTGCTTCCGGAGAGACACTAAGGCGAATGTCTCGAAACTACTGCTAGGCCAGCGCTGGAGGGGACTTAGCGCCAAAACTGAAAATCTGGGTGATCGTCGGATGCAATTGTTATCATAATTGTGATTAGCATCGCCACGCGGATGGCGCCATTTTGGCGCAATAGGGTCGCGATCGGGGCAACGGGTGGCATCATGTTTAGCATATCAAAACTGGTTGTGACGGTTGGCCTGGTGTGCGCCATGCCGACGTCGGCGATGGCAGTGGTGCACATCGACATCGATCTGAACAGTCAGACGATGCACGTCGATTCCGATTCCGGGGCGAGCTACGATTGGTCGGTCTCGACGGGTCGTCCGGGCCATCGCACGCCGCGCGGCACCTTTCGGCCACAGGCGATGTACACGATGGTGCATTCGGCCAAATACGACAACGCCCCGATGCCGCATTCGATTTTCTTCACCGGCGGATACGCCATTCATGGCACGTTTGAGGTCGGGTCGCTCGGGCATGTCGCCTCGCACGGCTGTGTCCGCCTCGCGCCGGGCAACGCGGCGACTCTGTTCGCCATGGTCAAGGAGGAAGGCGCGGTGATCTCGATCGGCGGCGGGGCTCACGCTGGCGAATACGTCGCCGAAGCCGCCAGTCCGCATCGCGCGAGGCACAGGCTGGCCGCCGCGCAGCGCAAGCGCCTTCAGGAAAAGGCGCTCGCCTACGCCACGCCGCATCGCACGCGCACGTTGCGCGAATGGGCCAGGAACCCGCTCGGCGTCCACTGACGCGCGGCGCGCTCGCGCTCGATCATCCGCTGACAGCCCCAGGCCGCCGCGAAATCGCCATTCGCATTTTGGCGCGAATTGGGATATCAGGCCGCTGACCAGGGATTCGGATGGTCGACGCTTCTCGAGGAGGCCCTATTGCAACGACGAGAGTTCCTGGCCGGTGCGGCTGGCCTGATGGGCGGCGCGCTCGCGTCGCGCACGGCGCTGGCGAATGTGCCGACGGCTTTCACCTTCGATCTCTCGCCCCCGATGGACAGCCGTGAGAAGTTCGTACAATGGGGCGTCGCGCAGCGCGGCGAGGACCCGAAATATCTGGCCGAGAGGTTCGACCGCTACGTCGCGCTCGTGCGCAACGAGGACGTCTGGGACAACCGTAACAAACGCGCGTTCCTGTTGACGCCGCGCGAGAAGTTCGTGTTGCAGCAGAATCTGGGCCGCGCCTACGATCACGCGTTCCTGGACATCGGCTGGGGCGTGACGATTTCCGGCCCGCATATCGTCGGGCGAATGACGAGCACGATCGATCCCAAGAAGGGCGAGAAAGTGCTCGAGATCGGCACGGGCTCCGGCTACCAGTCCGCCTATCTCTCGCACCTCACTTACAATGTGTACACGATCGAGATCATCAAGCCGCTCGCGGAGCGCACCCGGGCGACTTATGACGCGCTGATCGCGGCGGGCTACAACGAATTCAAGTCGATCAGCAGCAAGAACGCGGACGGCTATTACGGGTGGGAAGAGGTCGCCCCGTTCGACAAGATCATCGTCACTTGCGGCATCGACCACGTGCCGCCGCCGTTGTTGCAGCAACTGAAGCCCGGCGGCGTCATGGTCATTCCGGTCGGGCCGCCCGGCGCGCAACGCGTGCTCAAGGTGGTGAAGACGCAGGCCGAGGACGGCTCGATCACGGTCGCGCGCTCGGATATCTACGGCGGCAAGATTGTTCCCTTCGTCCCCTTCACCAAGCTCGAAGGCGACGTGATCAAGGGCACCCACAACAATTGAGTCTCGAGCCCCTCGGCGGGGCCGCCCGCCTGACCCCTCCCCGCAAGGGCGGGAGGGGAATCCAGCCTCGGGGCTGCGAAAGAGCGAGCGTTCGCGCCGCCTCGGGAGTTCATGGCATGAATGAAATCATCGACGCGGGCGCTCCGGCGGAAAGCGTCGACGGCGACGCATTCGAACACGCCGACGGCCCGCCGGCCGTCAAGACGTCTGGCGGCGACATCGAACTCGACGGACGTGGACGGCTCGCGCTCTATCTCGCGGTGGGCTTGGCCGCCGGCGCGGTGATCGCACTGCAGATCGACATCATGCGCGTGTTCGCGGTCGGCAACTGGACCCACTTCGGTTCGCTCGTCGTCAGTCTCGCGATGCTCGGTTTCGGCCTCACCAGCGCGATCATGGCGGTGGCCAAGAACTGGTTCGCGCGCAACTGGCGCGTCGCGGCGAGCGTCGCTCTCGGTCTCTATGGGCCGTTGGCGGTCGGGGCGAACCTTTATATCCAGCAGCTCGGCTTCAACCCGATCTACCTCGTCTCCGATCCCAACCAGAAGTGGAAACTGGCCGAGATTTTCCTCGCCGCGCTGACGCCGTTTCTAGCCGGCGCGGTGTTCCTCGGCTGCGTGTTCCTG
>DASXYQ010000067.1:0-26080 GCA_036502445.1 Roseiarcus sp.
CGCTTGGATCACGGGGACGCATCAACACATGCTGGAGCCGAGCGACCCCTGGCCGACGGGGTATCGACTGGCGGACACGTGGCCGAAGCTGAAGTGAGCGGACCGTCATTGGTAAGGAGTTCCGCTGTCCCACGCGCCGAATGATATCATGCTATTATAGCTAGACTAGATACCGCCGCTCGGTCGGCGGAGGCGACCGCTCAGGAGATCGTCCGACAGTTTGGGGGGGCGATTTGCGAATTTCTCGAGATTCGCCCGTCCCGCTGCAGAGAAAACCTCCGTTCGGATCAAGACGCAGTTGGAAGTATATAACTTCGGGACCTTCCGCGAAGCTTTTGAAATGACGAGCGATTGCTTACCCCTTGTATCGGCTGACTGCGCTCGGCCTGGGGGATGCCGCCGGGAACCACGTCGAATTGTGATCGGGTCGTTCGGAACCAATCCGCGCCTCCAAGTGTTGGCTTGGGTTAACCGGGGGCATAGGAGGTTGAGATGTTGAAACAACTCGGCTTTGCCGCCCTGCTCGGCGGGACCCTCGTCATGACGCCCGCAATGGCGCAGACGTCTGGCGATCCATTTATAAAGCAACAGGCAATCAATCAGTGGCGGGCTTCCAAGCTCGTCGGCGTCGCGGTCATGGGCGCTGACCAGAAGAAGATCGGAAAGATCGAGGACGTGCTCGTCGATCATGACGGCAATGCTCAGACCATCGTCATCAGTGTAGGCGGCTTCCTCGGCATCGGGTCAAAGGATGTCGCTGTACCATTTAAGACGATGAAATGGCGGACCGAGGGTCGCACGGTCGCCGCGGCCCCGCCCGGCGCACCGGCGACGGGCACGGCGCCGGCGACCGTCAAGACGGACCCTGCCGCGACAGAGGCGAACCAGGGTTATCCTGATGTGGCGATGCTCGATATGACCAAGGACCAACTGCAAAAGGCGCCGGATTTCCAATTCGCTCCGGACCCAACGGCCCGTAGTTCTCTCGACCAGAACGATCAAGGGGCGAAGGCGCCTCCGCCCAATCCGGCCGGCGCGCGCAACGACTGAGCGAGCCGACATACCGGCCCTCTCCGACGCCGCGAGGCGCCCGTGGGGGGCCGTTTTGATTTCACCGATTTTTTCTGATGCGCGCCTCTCGAGGCGCGATCTCGCGCTCCAACCCGAGGCTGACAGCGCTTTACGACAGCCGCGCTCAGCGAGCGCGGCTACATTGGGCCACTACGTCGGCCCCGACGGACGCACCCAACTACGTCGCCACCCTTCGCCCCTCCGCATTGCTGCGCTGGAACAGCTCATAGAGCGCGATCACCCTTCGCCCTTCTCGCGCCGTCAGCGCCTCCTCCGGCGCCCTCCCGGCAAGCACGTCGAGGAAGTGGCGGGTCGAGCGCGGGAAGCTGGCGGCCCAGTCGGTGTCGAGGTTGTGGAAGGCGCGCACTTCGCCGTCGCGGTAGAGCGTCAGCGCCGGCTCGTCGAGCATCCGGTCGGAACAGCGCGTCACCTGAATCATGCCCTCCTCGCCCTGGATTTCGAAGCGCTCGGCGTCGGCGTAATAGTCCGTGCGCAGAGTCATCTTGACCGCCAGCGAAACATCCCAGATTCCGTGCACCGGCGGGTCGGCATGGCGCCAGGTCAGCGTCGCGGGCGCATCATAGACGCCGGCGGGGGTCTCAGTGCGCTCGATGCAGGCGAAGCCGTCGCGCACGTCGCCGAACAGCCACAGCGCCACCGCCATCATGTGATGGCCGTGGTCGAACACCATCGGACCGCCGCGCCCCTCGGCGGCGAGCGCATGGCGCCAACGGCTCGCCTCTTCCGGCACATGCCAAGCCTGCGCGCGGTCGGCCATCACCACCTTCATGCGAAAATGCAGCGGCTTGCCGATCGCGCCGTCGCGCAACAATTCGCGGGCGCGGACCAGCGGCGGATAGAAAATAAAGTTCTCGAAGACTTTCAGCCGCTTTCCGCTCGCCTCGGCGGCGGCGATCATGCGGTCGCACTCGGCGAGCGTCATCGCCATCGGCTTCTGCACGCTCACGTGCGCGCCAGCCGCCAGCGCCGCCGCGGTCATCGCCTCGTGCAGCGGATGCGGCGTCAGGATCTCGACGAGGTCGAGGTCCGAGCGCAACAACTCCTCGAAGTCGCGCGTCGCCAGCGCCCTCGCGTGCTCGCTCGCGCAGCGGGCGAGCAAAGCGGGGTCGCTGTCGCAGAGCGCGGCGACCTCCGCCTCGGGATGATCGAGGTAGCCGCGCACGTTGAGATCGAAGACGCGCCCGAGACCGACAAAGCCGACGCGCAGCTTGCGTGCCATGCAGGGTTCCTCCAGCGGTTCGTGGGCGGGGAACTGGCGCCGCTGAGAGCGGAGTGTCAAGAGCCTCCACGGTCGCGGTTCGGGTCGGCCGGCGCGGCTCGCAGCCGGCTAGCCGGTCGCGTCGTTGACTAAGAGCTTCCCCTCTCCCCGCAAAGAGGCGGGGAGAGGGGAATATCCCATCAAGTTCGGCGACTCCGGCGGCTCGCCGCTGGAAGTTGGCAAATCCGGCGCGACCCCTTCGGGTTCTCTTTGCGATCGCATCAAATCGTTCTGGCTTCAGCGACCCTGAGCCAGTAGCATTCGTCGAGGATGCCGCCAGCTGCGCCGCCTTGAGCGCGACTGCCGCCCACTGTCGGATGGAACGGTCGGCCATGCACTTTGGTCACTTGCAATACCTGCCGATCGCGCCGCTTTTCTTTCTGCTGCTCGTCGGCCTGTTCGTCGCGCTGGTGTTTTTTATAGAAATTGGAATTCTGCAATACGCGTATACCCGCCTTGGCGTGAGTCCGCGCGCCGCGCTGCTGCTGTTGTTCGGGTCGTTGGTGGGCAGTTACATCAATATTCCCGTCGCCCAATTTCCCGAACAAAATGTCGTAGTCGGCCAGGAAGTCACATACTACGGCATGGATTACATCCTGCCGGTCCTCGCCGACTGGCCGGGTACCATCGTGGCGGTCAATGTCGGCGGCGCGGTCATCCCGACGCTCCTCTCGCTGTATCTTTTGATAAAGAACCGCCTGTGGCTCGCTGGGCTGATCGCAACCGCAATTGTCGCCGCGATCTGCTACTCCATGGCAACTCCCGTGCAAGGGGTTGGAGTCACCCTTCCGATATTCACGCCGCCGATCGCCGCGGCTGTCGTCGCGACAATTATTGCAATTTTTTCACGGCAAAACGCGGCTCCGCTCGCCTATGTCGCGGGAAGCCTGGGGACGCTGATCGGGGCAGACTTGCTCAACCTGCCGAAAATACCAGAGCTCGGGGCGCCCGTCGCATCGATCGGCGGCGCCGGAACCTTCGACGGCATTTTCATCACCGGCATCATGGCGGTGCTGTTGGCCAGTCTCACCAGTGGATGGCGTCGATAGAAGTCCGGGCGCGACTACAGACGCAGTCGCCGACCGCGTAGGTTCCGCTGCCTGACACTCGGAGACCGAGGCTCTCTACGGCGGCCCTGCTCGGCGAGCGCGGCTAGAATTGCGCGATGCGTCCTGACGAAATCCGCACTCTCGCCAACGAATGGGCTTCGTTCGCGCGCAAGGGCCGGGTATGATGGGTAGAAATCGCTTGGGGGAGCCTGCCCGACCATGACCGCAACGCCGTACGATCGCGATCTCGATCGCAATCCCGCGAATTACCAGCCCCTCACGCCGATCAGTCTGTTGGAGCGCGCAGCGGCGGTTTTTCCCGATCATCCCGCGATCATCCACGGCGCGCTCCGGCGCAATTATCGCGAGTTTCACACGCGCTGCCGCCGACTCGCCTCGGCCCTCGCCCGGCGCGGCTTCCAGCGCGGCGACACGGTGGCTGTCATGCTCGCCAATACGCCGGCGATGCTGGAATGCCATTACGGGGCGCCGATGTGCGGCGCGGTGCTCAACACGCTCAACACCCGGCTCGACGCCGCGACGATCGGCTTCATGCTCGACCACGGCGGGGCGAAAGCCCTGATCATCGACCGGGAATTTTCGGGCGTCATCGCCGCGGCGCTGAAGATCGCCAGAGTGCGCCCGCTGTTGATCGCCTACGACGATCCCGAATACGAGGGGCCCGGCGAGCGGCTCGGCGAGATCGAATACGAGGACTTCGTCGCGGAGGGAGACGAGGCCTACGTCCGCACCGCGCCGCTCGACGAATGGGACGCGATTACTCTCAATTACACTTCGGGAACGACGGGCGATCCCAAGGGCGTGGTCTATCATCATCGCGGCGCCAGCCTGCTCGCGCTCGGCAACGTCGTCACCGCCGACATGGGGCGGCATCCCGTCTATCTCTGGACCCTGCCGATGTTCCATTGCAACGGCTGGTGTTTTCCCTGGTCGATCAGCGTCAAGGCGGGCGTCCATGTCTGCCTGCGGCAGGTCAGGGCCAAGGCGATGTACGATCTGATCGCCGAGCACAAAGTCACTCTTCTCTGCGGCGCCCCGATCGTCATGTCGATCCTGCTCAATGCGAGCGAAGCGGAGAAGCGGCCGCTGCCGCATCTCGTGCGCTTCTTCACCGCCGCCGCGCCGCCCCCCGCCGCCGTGCTGGCTGAGATGCGCGACGCCGGTTTCGAGGTGACGCACCTCTACGGGCTCACGGAGACCTACGGCCCCGCCGTCGTCAACGACTGGAAGGACGAATGGAATGCGCTCGACGGCGCGGCGCAGGCGGCGTTGAAATCGCGCCAGGGCGTGCGCTACCACGCGCTCGAAGCGCTCGACGTCATCGACCCCGAGACGATGCAGAGCGTGCCCGCCGACGGCGAAACGATGGGCGAGGTGATGTTCCGCGGCAACGTCGTGATGAAGGGCTACCTCGAGAACAAAGCCTCGACCGACAAGGCGTTCGAGGGCGGCTGGTTTCACTCGGGCGATCTCGGCGTCAAACATCCAGACGGCTACATCCAGCTCAGGGACCGCTCGAAGGACATCATCATTTCGGGGGGCGAGAACATCTCCTCGATCGAGGTCGAGGACGCTCTGTTCGAGCACCCCGCCGTTCAGCTGGCGGCGGTCGTCGCGCGGCCCGACGACAAATGGGGAGAGACCCCCTGCGCGTTCGTCGAGTTGAAGTCTGGCCACGACGCGACCGCCGAGCAATTGATCGATTGGTGCCGTGAGCGGCTCGCGCGCTACAAGTGCCCTCGCTTTGTCGTCTTCGCCGAGATTCCGAAGACCTCGACCGGCAAGGTGCAGAAGTTCGCACTGCGCGAGCGTGCGCGCGCCCTCGGCTCGCCGGTGGCATGAACGCCACCCGCCGGTCCTGGATCGCGCATGGACGCCTGGCGCTCGCGCAATCCTTGGCGGCGGCGGCCGATCATTACCCGCGGCCGGGAGCAGACGGGGCGAATCGTATCCATGAGGCGCGCAGGGCGTTGAAGCGCGCGGCCTCCCTCGCGCGGCTGTTCGCGCCGATCGTCGGATCGCCAGCCTACGGCGCTCTCGACGCGGTCGACGCGGCGCGGCGGCAGGTCGGACGCGTGCGCGATCTCGACATTCTCCCCGGCGTGCTGGCGAGCCTGAAGTGCCCCACGGCCACGAAGGACATACTGATGCGCGCGATCGCGATCGAGCGCGGAAAGGCGCGCGGCGAACAGGCGGAGGTCGATTTCGCCCGCGCAGAGGCCGCATTGCGCGCGGCCGCCGCCGACGTCTCCGGCTGGGACCTCGGGACCGCCGATATCGAGGCGATGCTGCAATCGCTGCGTCTGTCCTATCGCGCCGCCAAGCGGAGCGGTCGAGCGGCCTGGGTCACCGGCGACGCCGACGATCTGCATGATCTGCGCTCGCGAGTCGTCGACCTCGCCCATCAATGTGAACTGTTCGAAGCCGCATGGCCCGCGATGTTTTCGGCGTTCGGCGCGGAATTGCAGAGATTGCGGCGTTCGCTGGGCGATCACAACGATCTGACGGTGCTGGGGGAGTTCGCGCTGACGCGGCGCGAATTGCCCGCCGAGGCCGCCGAAGCGCTGGTGGCGCTCGTGCTCCGCCGCCGAAAGCCGCTGGAGCGGCGCGCAGCTGCGCTGTTCGCGCGGCTGTTCGCGGAACGGCCCGGCTCTTTTGCGCGGCGGATCGCTGCGTATCTCGAGCATCCGCAACAGAAGGCGGGGAGCTCGGGCGGCGGATAGCGGGCGCCTCCCGCGACGCCGCCCCCGACTTCCAAATTGCTGGCGGAAGAGTTCGGCGACGTCGGGCTCGTCGTCTACGACCAGGATCAGCGCACTCATGCTCCAGTTCCCGCGCGTGGAAGGACGACGGTGAACAGCGTGTAGGCGCCCGGCTCGGTTGAGACCTCGATCGTCCCGCCATGCTGCTTGACGACGATGTCATGGCTCAACGAGAGTCCGAGGCCGGTGCCCTCGCCGGCGGGCTTGGTGGTGAAGAACGGATTGAAGATTTTCGCCTTCAGCTCCTCGGGAATCCCCGTGCCGTTGTCGCGAATCGCGATCTCGACGCTTTCGCCCAGGTCGCGCGTCGAGGCTTTGATCGTCGGCTCGTAAGCGCCGTCCCCTTCGGCTTGCTTGCGCTTGATCGTTGCATAGAAGCCGTTGGAAATCAGGTTCAGCAGCACGCGCGTGATTTCCTGAGCGAAGATATCGGCGGCGCCGGCGTCCGGGTCCAGCGATTTTGCGATCGTCACATTGAAGTCCGGCTTCTCCGCCCGCGCGCCATGATAGGCGAGGTTCAGCGCCTCTTCCACCATCGCATTGATCCTGACCGACGCCCGCTCGCCCGAGCCCTCGCGCGCATGCAACAGCATGTTCTTGACGATCGAGTCGGCGCGCTTGCCGTGCTGAACCACCTTGTCGAGATTGTCGCCGATGATCCCGATCAGTTCGTCCGCCTCTTCGCGTTCGGCGCTCTCGAGCGGCGCGCGGGTGAGGACTTCGCCGAGTTCGCCGAGCAGTTCGCGCGACAGCGCCGAGAAGTTGTTGACGAAATTGAGCGGGTTCTTGATCTCGTGCGCGATGCCGGCGGTGAGCTGGCCCAGCGAGGCGAGCTTTTCGGACTGGACGAGGCGATCCTGCGCCTTTTGCAGGTTTTCCAGCGACGCTGCGAGTTCCTTCGTGCGCGCTTGCACCTGCTCGAACAGCCGCACGTTCTCGATCGCGATCACCGCCTGATCGGCGAAGGTCTGGACAAGATCGATTTCGCGCGGCGTGAAGGGGCCGGGTGCGGGGCGCCCGACAGAAAAAACGCCGATCACTTCGTTCTGGCGAAGAAGGGGAACGCCGAGCAGGGCGCGATAGCCCGCTATCTTCGGGCCTTCGGACAGGTGGTAATCCGGATCTTCCAGAACATCGGGAATCTGCACGACGCCACGGATGAGAATCGCCCGTCCTGACACCGAGCCGGTCCCGGGGGTCACCGGATTGTCGCGCATGTACTGCGCGAATTCGTCCGGCCAGCCCAACTGCATTTCGAGCCGGAAAGCCTCACCGTGGCGCAGATGGATGTTGCCTCCGGACGCGCTGCACAGATCGAGCACAGACTTGACCAGGACAGCAAGGACGGCTTTCAGGTCGAACGCCGAGCGGCTGATGACTTTGAGCACGTCGGCGGTCGCCGTCTGCTGCTGCAGCGCCTCGGTCAGGTCGCGCGTCCGCGCCTGTACTTCCTCGAACAGGCGCACATTCTCTATCGCGATGACCGCTTGGTCGGCGAATGTTTGCACGAGTTCGATCTGGCGTTGCGTGAACGCGCCTGGTTCGGGGCGACCGAGCGAAAAAACGCCGACAACCTCGTTTTCCCGCATCAAGGGGACCGACAGCAACGCGCGATAGCCACCCAATCTCTGCCCCTCGCTGAGGCGATATTCGCTATCGGCGAGAACGTCGGGAAAATGGGCGATCTCTCCGGTGAGCGCGGCCCGGCCCGCGCCCGAATGAGGGGCGCGGCGATGCGGATTCTCCAGAATGTAGCGCTCGAATTCGGCGGGACAGCCGAGTTGCATCGCCATCCGATACACCTCGCCGTCGCGCAGGAAAATCATGCCCTGCGGCGCGTTGCACAGTCGGCGCGCGGATTCGACCAAGGTCGTCAGCACGGCCTTCAAGTCGAAAGCCGAGCGGCTGATCACCTTCAGCACGTCGGCGGTCGCCGTCTGCTGCTGCAACGCGTTGGAGAGATCGCGTGTGCGCGCCTGCACCTCGTCGAACAGCCGCACGTTCTCGATCGCGATCACCGCCTGATCGGCGAAGGTTTGCAGGAGTTCGATCTGTCGCTGGTCGAACGGGCCAGGCTGGGCGCGAGCGACCATCAGAGCGCCCTCGATCCTGTCATCGCGCAGCAACGGCACGCCGACGATGGAACGATTGCCTGTGAGCGAGTGCACGGGAACCTCGAGTTCGCTGTCGGCGAGCGTGTCGCGAACGTATTCCGGCTGGCCGGAGAGCAGGATTCGCGCCGCCAGGGACGTCCTGCCCGGGATCGCCGGGTGCTCGGACATATATCGCCAAATCGCCGAGTCACGGCCCTCGGCCACCGCCCGATATCGGAAGACGTCCCCATCGCGAACGCAGATCGTCCCGCCCGTGCCGCCGATCAATGACACTGCGGGAGCCAGCAGCGCATCGAACACTGCCTGCAAATCGAACGCCGAGCGGCTGATGACTTTCAGCACGTCGGCGGTCGCGGTCTGCTGCTTCAGGCCCTCCTGCGTTTCGTTGAAGAGATTGGCGTTGTTTATCGCGATGACGGCCTGATCCGCGAACGTCCGCATCAATTGGACATGATGCGCGTCGAAAGGCCCGGGCTCGCGCCGCGTGACGCTGAACAAGCCGATCGCCGCGCCGTTGCTCATCAGCGGCGTGAACAACATGGCGCGATAGCCGCGCAGGCGCGCCAATTCTCTGTTGATCGGTGGCACGTCCTCCGCTTCGGTGTCCACGAACTGAGCGACTTCGCCATCGCGAACCATCGGGAAGATCGGAAAATCGGCCAGCGATATTGGAAACGCCGCGTTCAAAGCAGCGTCCGCGGCCGGGCTCGTTGGCGTGAAGGCGACGAGGTGAAGCGAGTCCCCGATAAGGCGAAGTAAAGCCGTCGAGAGGCCGCCGATCAATCGGTTGGCGGTCGCTGCGATGGTCTCGAACACCGGCCCCGCGTCGGTCGGCGAGCTGGCGATGACCTTCAAGATATCGGCCGTGGCGGTCTGCCGCTCCAGGGCTCCGGCAAGCTCGCGCTCGCCCTCTGCGAGCGCGGCCAGCAATGCCTCTCGCGACGGTTCCTGCGCGATTTCCGGGGGAGACTTCAACATAGCGCGTCGCAATCATCGATATCGGCCGCAATCCGCAGACGAATTTCGGCAGTTCAGGTAAGCGTCAATTCGGCGGATTGGCAAGCGCGAGGCAATCCTACGGAAGGTTTAGCTCTCCCGGCCTGCCGCCACTCCAGAGCACTTGCTGATTTCCAAGTTGTGGGACGCGGGCCGCATCGAGCCCAATCCGGACATCCAATCATCGGGCGCCGAGCGCTTGACTTTATCCGCTAACGGGACCGCCGCGACCCGCGCCCCTCACGGATAGCGCGACTTGACGTCGGCGACGCGGCGCGCGTTCTGGTCGATGATGCATGCCAGGCGAGGGTCGCCGCCCTTGGCGCCCATGCCGGCCTCGAACGGGGCGACGTCCTGGCATTCGGA
Source organism: Roseiarcus sp. (assembly GCA_036502445.1). Lineage (GTDB taxonomy): Bacteria > Pseudomonadota > Alphaproteobacteria > Rhizobiales > Beijerinckiaceae > Roseiarcus. Next base: position 9,659 of record DASXYQ010000067.1, read on the forward strand.
ATCGCGCCAGCCGATCCATTGCGCCTGAGCGTCGTTGAGCGAACGGCGCCAACGCGCTTTTTGCGACGACAATATGTGGGTGCGGGCGTCGATCGACTTGACCGCCGCCTCCATGGTCGCCGCGAGTTCCTTGTCCGACTTGTCGGCGGCGATGCGAAGGCAGTCCGCGAGTTCCCGCGCACCGATCTTGTTGGCGTCACAGAGGATCTGCGAGAGCCGGCCCTCCTCGGGGAAAGCGGCCGACGTGGAGAAAGCCAGCATTGCGGCGAGGAAAACAATTCGCATGACGATCAGGATCCGAGGGAAAGCACCTTTACCGGCAACGCGGCCGATCGCCTAGGGCGCCGCGGAAACGCTCGACAGGAAATCGCCGATGCGCCCGAGCGCGCGCCGGATGTTTTCGGTCGAATTGGCATAGGATAGCCTAAGATAGCCCTCGCCGTGGACGCCGAAATCAGGCCCTCCGACCGTCGCGACGCCCGCTCGCTCGAGCAACGCGCTCGCCAGAGGCTTCGCCTTCCAACCAGTCGCGGAAATATTGGGGAAGGCGTAGAAGGCGCCCTTTGGCGTCGCGGCGCGCACGCCGGGCAGGCGGTTGAGCCCCTCGACGACGACGGCGCGGCGCGCGTCGAATTCTGCGACCATCGCCCGAACCGCGTCCTGCGGGCCGGTCAACGCGGCGAGGCCGGCGAATTGCGCCGGCGCGTTGACGCAGGAATAGGAATTGACCGCGAGTTTGCGCGCCGCGTCGTGGAGCGTCTTCGGCCAGACGGAATAGCCGAGCCGCCAGCCCGTCATCGCGTAAGTCTTCGACCAGCCGTCGAGCAGGATCAGCCGATCGCGAATTTCGGGATAGGCGAGCAGCGTCTGGTGCGCGAAGCCGTCATACGTCATTTGCCCATAGATTTCATCGGACAGGATCGCCGCGTCGGGAAAGGCGGCGAGGCCTTTCACGAGCGCGTCGATCTCGCTCTTCGGCGTGACGCCGCCGGTCGGGTTGGCGGGCGAATTCAGGATGATGAGCCGCGCCCGCTCGCTCATCAGCGCGAGCGTCTCCTCGGCGGAGAAGGCGAAGCCGTTCTGCTCGCGCACCGGGATCGGGACGGGCGTCGCGCCGGTGAATTCGATCATCGAGCGATAGATCGGAAAGCCCGGATCGGGGTAGAGGATGTCGACGCCGGGCGCCCCGAACATCAAGATCGCCATGAACATGGTGACCTTGCCGCCCGGCGCGATCAGCACGAGATCGGGCGAGACCTCGACGCCGAAGCGCCGATGCAGGTCCACGGCGACGGCCTCTCGCAGCGGCGCAATGCCCGTCGCGGGGGTGTAGCCATGCTCGCCGTCGCGCAGCGCCTTGATCGCGGCCTCGACGATATGCGGCGGCGTCTTGAAGTCGGGCTGGCCGATGCCGAGGTTGATGACGTCGCGCCCCTGGCGCTGCAACTCGGCGGCCCTGGCGAGCACCGCGAACGCGTTCTCCTCGCCGATCCGCGAAAACGCGGGAACCAAATGCAGCATGGCTGTCCCTCCCTTCCCCTCTTTGGCGCAGGAGCGGGCGCGGGACAAGAGCGACGTCGAACATACCCGCTTTCCCGCTCGAGGGTTGGGCGGCGAGGCGCCGAGGCGAGTCCTGGCGGGATGGGAACTTGGTTGCAGGCCGGCGGGTTAATTACGCTTTCGGGCCCCGTCCTGGGACCTTGATGAAGTAAGGAGTGCACCATGGGACGAGTCGTAGATTCTTCGATCGACAAGACCTCAGCCGACGAAGTGCGTGCTCGGGTTGTCAATCCAGCGGGTAACGTGGGCGAGGGCAAGGCAACCGATGAGGACACCGCGATCGCCGAAGCCCTGAAGGACGCGGATCGGAAAGGTACGGAAAACGACGAGCATGAAGAGGAAGACGAGCAAGGGGACGAGGACGACGACGAAGACGAAGAGTGAGGAAACTGCAAGGGGACGAGTCGCCGCCCTCACGCGACGGCAAAGCCGAGATGCGTCCGCAGGCGGTTTTTCAAGTGCACGCCGTCGCGTGGCGGCAGCGAACGCGGCGGGCTTTCCGCCTTGACCTTCACGACGTAGAGTCGCGGTCCCGAGGCGCGCTCCCGGATCGCTCGCGCGACCGACTCGAGGCCGGCTCGGTCGGTCACTGTGACCGCCTCGGCGAAACCGGCCGCGCCGGCTATGGCGGCGAGGTCGATCCCGAGGCCGGTGTGGCTGCGCTGCATGCCGGTCTCGCCGTCATGGCCATTGTCGAGGACGACGATCACGAGATTGACGGGCGCCGCGATGGCTATCGTCGCCAAGCCGCCGAGACCCATCAGTTGCTCGCCGTCCCCGGTCACGACCATGACGGTGCGATCGGGCTTCGCCTGCGCCAGCCCCAACCCGACGAGCGCGGCGGCGCCCATGGCGCCCCAGAGGTAGAAATTGCCGTCATGATCGCCGGCCGCGTGAACGTCATAGCTCGGCGAGCCGAGCCCGGTGACGACGAGCAGGCCGTCCCGGTCGCGCAGCAGCCGCGCGACGACCGCGCGGCGTTCGAGGCTTCCGATCACAGCGCTTACCATTGCTTCGTCCCCAGCAGCCGCTGCGAGATGATGACGGCGACCTGTTGGTCGGCGCCGTAGGCCAGCGCGGCAGCCGAACGGACGGTCTCGACCAGATCCGCGGGCGTGTCGGCGCGCAGCGTTCTGACGCCGATCGCGGCCAAGGCGGGCTCGGTTGCCAGCCCCATAGGAACCTGCCAGGGATTGAACTCCGCCCACTCGCCGCGCATGGTCACCAGCATCAGCAGCGGGAACCGCCCGATCGTCGCCAGCGACAGCATGTTGATGCAGTTGCCGACCCCGCTCGATTGCATCAAGAGCACGCTTCGCTGGCCTCCCAGCCAGGCGCCGGCCGCGATGGCCACGCCCTCCTCTTCGGTGGTCAAGAGATTGGAGACTACGTCGGTGTCGGCCAGGAACAGTTCGATCAGCCGCGAGTGTCCCGCATCGGGGACGTAGGACATTTGGCGCACCTCGTGCTGCTTCAGCACCCGATACAGTTCCTTCGGCCAGTCCAACGGCCCGACCTCGGACGCCGCGGCGCGGTCGTCGATTGCAATCGTCCTCACAGCTTCCGTCTCCCGCGTAAAATCGCGAGGCTGGCGCTTACCCGTTTGACGACGGGTTCGCAATCAGGTCTCCTGATCCGGGCCACCCCGACAGAGCCCCCGGCGTGGCGTCGATCGTGAAACGGCTCTAAGCTGTGGCGCCGTCTGTGCGGCGGTTCATAGGAGACGATCGCGATGTCGGAAATGACCCTCTGGGGATTCGATAACTCCACCTACGTGCGCACCGTCAAGATGGTGTTGGCGGAAAAGGGCTTCACGCAGTTCAAACAAGTGCCGCTCAACGTGCTCGAGGGCGAGCCGAAGACGCCCGAACATCTCGAGCGACATCCCTTTGGCAAGGTGCCGGTTCTCGACCACGACGGAATGCGCATCCTGGAGACCTCGGCGATCGCCCGCTATCTCAATGCCGTCCTGCCCGGCAAGCCGTTGATTCCGGCGACCGCGAAAGATCGAGCGCGGATGGACATGATTCTCGGGATCATCGACTCGTATGGTTATGGCGCCATGCTGGGGGGGGTCACGGCGTATCATTTCTTTCCCGATTTCGTCGGCGGCAAGAACGATGCGGCGCGAAAAGGCGGCATCGAGAGCGGCCGGAAGGTAATCGAGCTCGCCATGAAGACCAAGGGTTCCTCCCCTTTCATCGCGGGTGAACTGAGCTTGGCTGATCTGTACCTCGCGCCTATCGCGTTTTATGTCTCGCTGACCCCGGACAAGGATGCTGTTTTCGATGTCCCAGGGTTTGCGGACTGGTGGTCGAAGATTCAGGCGTTGCCGAGTTTCAAGGAGACGCAACCCAAGCTGAGCTAGCCGGCAGTCAGGCGTCCGCGCGAGGATCGCTGGTCTGTGCCGGGAGTGACTCCGGGCGAGGGCAGACTGACGGTTGCCTGAGCCAAGCAGCGGACAGCCTCGCTGATATCCAGCAGCGAGGCCACTTCGCCTGCGGCCGGCTCTGCAGATACTTCCTCAAAACGAACAAGGAGGTCCCGATGCAGGCGACCTGGATGCCTCACGAGGAACACGGGCGGCTTTCGGCGCGAAGCGACTTGCCCGATAGCGTCTATGCCTTTCCGAACCAACGGAAAGAACCACTGACTGATGCACAGCACGTCCGTAATGCCGTCGCGCGGTTCGATCAGGTCACCGGCGTTTCCGATGCCGATCGTGATTTGGCCTTCGCCAACATCCAGAAAGCTGCGAAATACTATGGCGTCGAGCTTTCGGAGACGTCATGGCGCGATCTCGGCGTTCATCCGCAAAGCGCCCGGAAAGATGCTGCCGCCCAAGGCGCTGCTACGCGCAAACGCCAACGCGAGGAACGAGACGAGTAGAAATCCAGTGTAACGTCACTATCTCAGCAACAGATTGATCGAACACGATCGGTTCGCTCGGTCGATGGCCTCGAGCCATCCGCACGCGCTTTCCGCATCGAGTTCTCGGGTGCGTTCGGAACCGCTCGAGATGAGGAGTCCCGACAATGACACAAGGCAAACCACGATCCGCTGGCGTAGCTTTCGGCGCGAGCTCCGCTACCGAAACGGGGCGATCAAAGCCGAACGCCGACGAGAAAGAAGATAGCCGGCAGCGCCTCGAACGGGCGCTCGATGAGGGCTTGGAGCAGACATTCCCCGCTTCTGATCCGGTCGCGCTGACACAGCCGGCGTCCACGCGGCCCGACAACAATCGCGGGTAAACTTGCAGGCTGCCAAACATCGGCTCGTCCTCGACTGCGAGGTTTCTCGAAACCGTGATCAGCTCAGCTGGTCGACCGCCGGCGGGAAACTGCGAAGAGGGAGCCGGGCCGATCGAATGTTGATGCAGGGCCAACGAACGGACTGCGACGACAGGATAGCGCGCGCCCCAATGTTAAGGAAGCATTGAGCCTGGGGCAGCGGTTTCTGAGCCCCGGCGCGCAACCCTACTCCAGGTTCGTGTGGCGCGCGCGCATCGTCTCCGAGGTCTCGTGGAAGCGGGGACGCAGCTTCAGGATCACCAGCTCGAAGAAGATCATCTGCGCGGTCTCGAACAGCGAACCCATCGGCAGGACCGAGAGGCCCGGGCCGCGATCGTCGGCCATCGTCTGCGCCGGAATTACGGTGACGATGTCGACGCGCTGGGTCAGGGCGCCGCTGGGTTGCGCCGTCACCAGCGCGGTCCGGGCGCTGGCGGCTCGGGCGATGTCGACCAGAACCTGGGCGGTCGCGAGCTGGCCCGGTCCCGCCGAGACGAACAGCAGGTCGCCGGGACCGACGGGCGGCGTCGTCATGTCGCCCCAGACGGAGACGTCGCGCCCCATGTGGAACAGCCGCATCGCGAAGCCGCGCATCTGCAGGCCCTCGCGGCCGCAGCCGAACACGACGATCCGCCTGGCGGCGACGATCGCCTCGATCAGCGGATCGGCGGCGTCGTCGGGCAGCTTGGCGAAGACGCCTTCCAGATCATGCAAGGCGCCCTTCGACAGTTCGCGCAACGTGTCGGCCATAGCTTTCTCTCCCTTGAAACCCTTCTCCCGCCCTTGCGGGAGAAGTTGGCCGCGCAGTGTGCCTACGGCGCCCCTTCGCGGTCGGCGCGATCGGTGAGTTGCGACTGCATGATCACGACCGCGAGCAGGAACGCGCCGCGGATCACGGACTGCCAATACGCGGACAGCGAAATGAAACCGCGGCCGTTCTCGAAATTCAGCACATTGAAGATCAGCCCGAGCAGCATGACGCCCGCCAGGGTCGCCCCGACCGACCCGAGCCCGCCGGTGAGGAGCGTGCCGCCGACCACGACCGAGGCGATGGCGAACAGTTCCCACCCGACGCCCTCAATCGGCTGCCCCGCGCCGAATTGCGAGGCGAGGATCACTCCCGCCAGGCCGGAAAGGCCGCCGCTGACGACATAAGTGAAAAACTTGACGCGATCGACTGGCAAGCCCATCAGGCGGCTCGCATCTTCATTGCCGCCGATCGCGAGGACGGTTCGCCCGGCGCTGGTGAAATTGAGCACGACCGACCCGATGACATAGGCCGCGGCTGCGATCAGCGCCGGAATCGGAATGTTGAAGATGTCGTTCTGCCCGAGGTCGGTGAAACCGCTCTCGTAGGACACCGAGACGGACTGGTCCTGCGCGAGCAGCAGGCCGCTGCCGTTCGCGGCCAGCATCATCGCCAACGTCGCGATGAAGGGCAGAATGCGCAACTTCACGATCACGATTCCGTTGAGCACGCCGATGACGAGGCCCGCAGCGACCCCGCCGAGTGCGCCCGCCAGCATTCCCCAAGGGCTCAAAATCGCCGCGACCACGCTGCCGAACGCCGCCGTGGCGCCGACGGAAAGGTCGATGCCCCCCGTCATGATGACAAAGCACATCCCCAAGGCCACGAGCGCGAACATCGAATTGTAGCGCAGCACCGAGGAGATGTTGAAGAGCCCGAGAAAATTGTCGTAGCGCAGCCAGCCGAACAGAATCAGGGCGGCGAGCGCGATCAGGACGCCCTGGCTCGCCAAGAAGGAGATGATCGAAAATTTCTTCACCGCTCAGGCCCTCCCTCGGCCTTGCAGCCAGACCGCCGCGACGATCAGCGCGGCTTTGACCAGCTTGGCGGCGTCGTCCGGCACGCCGTTGGCGAGCAGGGTGTAGCGCACGAGCTGGATTATGAGGGCGCCGATCAGCGTTCCCATCACCGTCGCTCGGCCGCCGCTCAAGAGCGTGCCGCCGACCGCCACCGCCGCAATGGCGTCCAGCTCCATGCCCATGCCGACGAGATTGGCGTCGCTGGAAGAGTTGATCGCGATGTGGACGAGCCCGGCGACTCCCGCGCAAAGACCGCTGATGCAATAGACCCAGCGCTTGACGGTAGCGACCGGCACGCCGGCCAGCCGAGCCGCGCGCTCGTTGCCGCCGATCGCGAGGATCTGGCGTCCGAACAGCGAGCGATTCAGCGCCCATGCCGCCAGGGCGACAATGACGACCATGATGAGGACCTGGTCGGGAATGCCCTTGAAGCCGTTCACGGTCGGGTTGCCGGGCGCAAAAATCCGACCTAGGCCGATCCATTGAAACTCATCGAGCTTGAACGGCTGCAAGTTGCCGTTGGTCGAAACCTGCGCGATGCCTCGACCGGCGATGAACAGGACGAGCGTGGCGATGATGGGCTGAATGCGAAACCGCGTGATCAGCCAGCCGTTGAACCAGCCGAATGCGCCCGCGACCAGGATCGAGACGACCATTGCGACCGCCACCGCGAGGTGGATTTCAGGGATCTTGTAGATCTTTCCGAGGAAGATGATCGGTGCGAGGGCGCCGGCGATGGCCATCAGCGAGCCGACGGAAAGGTCGATACCACCGGTGGCGATCACCAGCGTCATGCCGACGCCGACGATCACGATCGAGGCGACCTGGGTCAGGTTGACGTCGAGCGTCCGCCACGACGCGAAATTGTTGGTGATCGCCAGATTGAAGAGGATCAGCGCGATCAATGCGCCGAGCGTCGCGTAGCGCGAGAGGAAGGGCCGCCAATCGCGGCGCCGGGAGACGCCCGGGTTCGCGATCTCCGCCTGAGCCATCACGCGTGCTCCTGCTCGGCCGGTTGCGCCTCGCCATGCGCCATCGCCGCCATCACCGCCGCCTCGCTCGCCTCGCCGTGCGGCAACTCGGCGACGCTTCGACCCTCGCGCAGCACAAAAACCCGATCGGAGCCCTCGATGATTTCCTCGAGTTCGGAGGAAATCATCAGGACGCCGAGCCCGTCCTCGGCGAGCTGTTTGATGATCCGCTGGATTTCGGCCTTGGCGCCGACGTCGATGCCGCGCGTGGGTTCATCGAGAATCAACAGTTTCGAGCCCATCGCGAGCCAACGCGCGAGCAGCACTTTCTGCTGATTGCCGCCGGAGAGCTCGCGGATCGGCTGATCGGGACTGGCGCACTTGACCCCGAGGCTCGAGATGAACTTCAAGACCACCGCGCGCTGCCTAGCGGCATCGATGACCCCCGCCCGCGTGAGTTGCGGCAAGAGCGCCAGCGTCAGATTTTCCGCGACCGACATGTCGGGAATGATGCCCTCGAGCTTGCGATCCTCGGAGGCGAACCCGACCCCGCGTCCGATCGCGTCCTCCGGCTGCCGCGGGGCGAAACTCGCGCCATCGAAAGTCAAGGCGCCGGAGCGAACGGGGTCGGCGCCGAATACGACGCGTGCGGTTTCGGTGCGGCCGGATCCGAGCAGGCCCGCGAAGCCGACGATCTCCCCCTTGCGGACGCTGAACGAAACGTCGTGAACCTTGTGGCCGGCGCTCAGATGGGAGGCTTCGAGCATCGTCGCGCCGATGTGCGTGCTCGGACCGCCGAACGCGGTCGCGCTCTTGGCGACCTGGGCGACGTCTCGCCCCAACATGCTCGCCACCAGCTCGACCTTGCTGACGTCCTTCATTTCGGATGTTCTGACCGTTCGTCCGTCGCGCATGATCGTGACGCGATCGCAGACCGCATAGAGCTCGTCGAGTTTGTGGCTGACGAAGATCACCGAGACGCCGGATCGTCTCAATTGCCTGATGACGTCGAACAGCACGTTGACCTCGCGTTCGTCCAGCGACGAGGTAGGCTCGTCCATGATGACGAGCCTGGCCTTGAAGCCGATCGCCCGCGCGATCGCCACCATCTGCTGCGTCGCGGTGCTGAAGCGCATCAGCGGCCGGCGAACGTCGACATCGATCTTGAATCTGGAGAGCAGGGCGCGCGCCTCGTCGTGCATCGCCGGCCAGTCGAGCAGTCCGAACCGGCGGCTCTCGCGACCCAGACAGATATTCTCCGTGATCGAGCGATAGGGGACGAGATTGATCTCCTGGTAGATCGTGCTGATTCCTTTGGCTTGCGCGTCTTGCGGCGAGGAGGCTTCGAACGCGGCGCCGTCGAATAAGATCTCGCCGGCGTCGCGGGCGACATAGCCGGTCAGGATCTTGATCATGGTGGATTTGCCGGCGCCGTTCTGGCCGATCAGCGCATGGACCTCGCCGACCGCGACGTCGAGCGTCGCCGCGCTCAGAGCGGGAATGCCGCCGAACGCCTTGCTGATCGCGCGCATCGACAGAAGGGGGGACGCGATTGACTCCATCGCTGCCATTTACCGCTCGACCCCCCGCGTGACGGCCCACCGACCAGGTCCGGCGTTACTCGATATTATCCAGGACTGAGTGAAAAAGCCAAGGAGACGACACCAACTTACACGCTTCAGCGCCGTCATGCCCGGGCATGACGCGCGATGAATCGTCCAAAAGGCCCGGCTCGAGCTCGCGCCGATCCGGGCCATCTGTTTCTAGCGAGCGACTCTGTCGCGTATCAATACGAGCCGGCGATGCTCGCGGCCGCGTTGCTGCTGTCGTAGAAATTGTCCTTGTTCGTCATGATTGGCGGGATTTTCTCGCCCTTGGCGTAGTCCATCGCCGCTTTGAAGGCGGCAGGCCCGAAGCGCGGGTTGCATTCCACCGTCGCGCCCATCTTGCCGTCGATGATCGCCTGCAAGCCGTCCTTCTCGCCGTCGATCGAGACGACGATGATGTCCTTGCCCGGCTTCTTGCCGGCCGCTTCGATCGCGGCGATCGCGCCGATCGCCATTTCGTCGTTGTGCGCATAGATCACATTGGCTTCGGGATGCGCCTGCAGCAGGGCTTCCGCGGTCTGGCGCCCCTCGACGCGATTGAAATTGCCGGTTTGCGAAGCGACGATCTTCATGTCGGGGTGTTGCGCGATGACGGCGTCGAAACCAGTCTTGCGGTCGTTGGCGGGCGAGGAGCCGGTCGAGCCTTCGATCTCGAGGATCGTCGCCTTGCCGTTGGTCGCCTTGGCCAGCCATTCGCCGGCCTGCTTGCCCTCGAGCACGAAATCCGAACCGATGAACGCCACGTAGTCCTGGCCAGCCTTGGCCAATTTGGCGTCGACGCTGCGGTCGATCAGGAAGAGCGGAATGCCCGCCTTCTTGGCGGCCATGACCGCCGGAATCAGCGGCTTCTCTTCGCGCGGCGAAAGGAAGATGACGTCGACGCCCTGGGCGATCATGCTGTTGACGTCGGCGACCTGTTTGGCGGCGGAGCCGGCGGCGTCGGTATAGACCAGCTGCCAACCGAGCTTCTCCGCTTCGGCCTTCATGCTCGCGGTCTGCGCGAGACGCCACGGATTGTTGCTCTCGGTTTGCGCGAAACCGACCTTATAGGTCGCCTTTTGCTTGAGCGGGGGCAGCCCTTGGGCCAGGGCGCCGGTCGCGAAAACGGCCGCCGCCGCCGCGGTCGTCAAGAGCGCCGCGCGTCGGGTCATGTTTGCCATCAATGTCTCCTGGGTTTCCTCGGGGCCGCGCGCGTACCCGCGCGTCCTTCTTGCTCTTTAAGCCGATAATGATATTATCAGTCAAGGCTAAATGTTGGCGGATTTCCCAATGCGATCCGCAAGCGACAAAGGGCGGAAATGCGCAGGCGAGGTTTCTCCGGCGCGCCAGAAATCTCCGGCGGCCAGGATGCGCTAGGATCGAATGTCGGAGGCGCCGCGCCGAGTTTGGGCTCGGTCGCCGGGGAAGGCCGCTCGTCGGGTCGAGGAAAGCCGACGATGACCGATGTCGCGCGAATCGCAGGCGTCTCGCAAACGAGTGTTTCACTGATCTTGAATCGAATGATCGGCGCTCGGATTTCCGAGGCCACGCGCCAACGCGTGGTCGAGGCCGCTCGCGAGATCGGTTATGAGCTGCCGAGCTCTCGGCGCCCTCTCACGGCGCTCGATCGCAATGTCATCGCCTATATCGTCGACGAAATCTCGACCAGTCCGCATCCGGTCGTCAGCTTCGACGGCGCGCGGGACGCGGGCTGGGAAAGCGGGATCATCGTCGCCGCGCACGTCACGCGCTCGAACCCCGAACTCGAAGCCGCGACGATCGATGCGATCCGCCGGGATCCGCACGTGATCGGCGTGATCTATTCGACGATTTTCACCCGCCGGGTTTCGCTTCCTGACGAGCTCTATCGACTTCCGACGGTTCTGCTGAATTGCCACAGCGCGGACCGGCGGGTGCATTCGATCGTACCCGGGGAAGTTGCGGGAGCGCTCCGCGCGACGGAATATCTCCTCGGCAAGGGACACCGCCGCATCGGCTTCATCAACGGCGAACCCTGGATGGAGGCCTCGGCCGATCGGCTGAAGGGGTACCAACAAGCGCTCGGCGCCGCCGATATCGCGTTCGATCCCTGTTTGTTGCGGAGCGGCGACTGGCTGCCGCTGCAAGGCTACAATCTGACCCTGGAGCTGCTGCGATCGGCCGATCCGCCAACCGCGATATTCTGCGCCAACGATCTCATGGCGATGGGCGCGCTCGAGGCGGCCGGGAGGATGGGACTTCGGGTTCCTGAAGATCTTTCGGTCATGGGATACGACGATCAGGAATTGGCGCGCTATACGCATCCTCCGCTTTCGACTTTGGTCCTCCCCAATTACGAAATGGGCCGGAAGGCGACAGAAATGTTGATCGATCTCGCGATGCATAGGAAGGCGTCGCGACCGATGACGCTGGAGATCAACGGGCCGCTGATCGAAAGGTATTCGGTCGGAGACTGCCCGAGCCGCTGACGCGGGATGGAAGAGATCGTCATTGTGAGCGACGGCGAAGCAACCCAGACTGAGCCGCAGGTGCGAAGCCAAATCTGGATGGCTTTGCATTGCTCGCAAGGACGGATAGGGCGCTTGTTTTCTGACTGGCTCCGAGGGAGGAATGACGATGTCAAGCGAACACCAAACCGTCGCGGTGTCGTTGCGGCGATCCAGCTTCGGCGAAAAGGAGCGCGAAGGCGTACGCTTTGGAGGTCTGAGCGCAAGCCTGTTTCGCTACGACACGGGCATTGAAGCCATTCGATTGTCGAACGCGCGCGGATCGGTCGTCGTGCTGCCCTACATGGGCCAGATGGTCTGGAGCGCGACGTTCGATGGCGTCGAGTTGGCGATGCAGAGCATGTTTCGCGAGCCGCTGCCGGCCAAGATCATCGTCGAGACGTACGGTTGCCTCGCTTATCACGCGGGCCTGTTGCGCAACGGCGTCCCGTCGCCGGCGGATACCCATGTCCTGCACGGCGAAATGCCCTGCGCCGAAATGGACGAGGCGGGGATTGCCTGCGGCGTCGACCAGCGGGGACCCTGGATCGCGGTTACCGGTTCGCGGGAATACGCCATGGGCTTCGGCGCGCACTATCGCGCGACGCCGCGAGTCGTCCTCCGCGCCGAGTGCCCGGGGTGTGAAATCGTCATGGAGGTGCAGAACCTGTCCGCCGCGCCGATGGACCTGATGTATCTGTGCCATGTGAACTTTGCGTTCGCGGAAGGCGCACGGATCGTCCAGCCGGTTCCCTTCACGCCCGAGCACGTCGTCACGCGCACCGTGATTCCCGGTCATGTTACGCCGACGCCGGACTATCGCGCGCTGCTCGACGCCCTGGCCGCCGATCCCGCGCGCATGCGGCGGCTGAGCGAGCCCGAGCGCTACGACCCCGAACAGGTCTTCTATATCAAGGGGCTTAAACCGGGTGCGGACGGGCTCGTGCATTTCCTGATGGCCCGCCGCGAGGGCGACGCGTTCGCGATTTGCTGGGATCCCGAGGCGATGCCGCACACGATCCGCTGGATCCTCGCCAACAGCGATCAGCGCGTCGCCGCCTTCGCGATGCCCGCCACCTGCGAACCCGAGGGTTATCTCGCGGAAAAGCGGAAAGGTAACGTCCGCGCGCTCGCTGGGAACGCGAAGGCCTCGTTTCAAACCCGAATCGAGTATATCGACAAGGATCATGCGGCCGCCGCGGCTGCCGCCATCGAGGGCGACCGGCCATGACGACGAACAAGACCCCGCGGATCGCGGTCGTCGGTAGCAACATGGTCGATCTCGTGACCTACGTGAACCGCATGCCCGTCCGCGGCGAGACCGTCGAGGCGCCCAGTTTCGAGATGGGCCACGGCGGGAAAGGCGCCAATCAGGCGGTCGCCGCCGCCAAGCTCGGCGCCGCGGTCGTGATGGTGACCAAGGTCGGCGACGACATGTTCGCCGACGCCACCATTCGCAATCTGGCGAGCTTCGGCGTCGACACCAAGCATGCGCGGCGCGTAGCGGGTCGATCCAGCGGCGTCGCGCCGATCATGGTCGAACCTTCGGGCGAAAACTCGATCCTGATCGTCAAAGGCGCCAACTCGGACCTTTCGCCCAACGATATCGAGCGCGCCGCGGACGACCTGAAAACCTGCGACATCATCCTGCTGCAACTCGAGATTCCTCTCGAGACGGTTTATGCGGCGATCGCGTTCGGCAAGCGGCATGGGGTCAAGACGCTGCTGAATCCGGCGCCCGCGACGCCGGAACTCGACCCCGAGAAAATTCGCGACGCGAGCTTTCTGGTTCCCAACGAGACCGAACTTGCGATCCTGGCCGGGATGCCCGTAGGCACGGAAGACGAAATCGCCGTGGCGGCGCGAAGCCTGATCGCCAAGGGCGTCGAGACGGTGATCGTGACGATGGGCGCGCGCGGCGCACTGCTGGTTACGGCATCCGATAGGCACAACATTGCGCCGGTCCGCGTCACCCCGGTCGATACGACCGGCGCCGGCGACGCCTTCGTCGGAAGCTTCGCGCGCTATTACGCCGCCGGCTCGGACCTCAGGGACGCGCTCGACAAGGCGGTTCGCTACGCCGCCGATTCGGTCACCCGCCGCGGCACGCAGAAAGCCTACGCAACGGAAGGCGAATTCGCGGCCTTTTGCGCCGACCTGCCTCGAGGAAGCCCGTAGCTCAGATGCGGGAGTTCGTTTCGCCGGGGTGGCGTCTCTCTCGCGCCGCGAGCAACCTCACCGCGGCGGTCAGGTAGGAGTCGCTGGCGCGTTGACGGCAATAGTTCGTCACCCATGCGCTCGCGCCAGCCATTTCCGCGTCGGCAACCAGCGTCTCGGCGCTGTCGAATTGCTCGCTGACCACTTTGATGTAGCCGGATAGCCAAGCGTCATACAGTTGTTGGAGCGCTTGGTCATTGGCGATGTCGGACAAGTATTGGCGGCAGGATTCACGACCCAGGGCGAACGGCGCGTCGCCGACCGATGTTTCCGCCGCCGCGCTCGACGGGGCTGAAATCAGCGGCAGCAGGACTGCGCCCATGAGGAGCGACAATCGCCCCGCGCGGCTCTCGCACATCGGTCTTCTCCTTCTTTAATACGGCTTTGTCGTTCCTCCCGTAGTTTCGGTTCAATGTTACGCGCCCGCTGTTACTCAGGTGACATGTCGTGGGAAGCAAGCAGCATGCCACGGCTTCGCTGCAATAAATCTGGCTTCGCCGCATCAGCTTTGCGATGCGAAGTCCGCCACGTTTGTCTGTTTCACTGAGGCTTTCAAGTCCGAACGGACCCAAGGGTTCCGCCGCCAAACGCGCGGAAGGAGCCTAATTCCGCTCTTCTGCTCGCCTCATTTCCGCGCCTCGACCAAGCTGAAGCAACGCAGTCGCGACTGTCAGCGACCGCGTCTACAGCGGCGGCGAACAATCCTCACCGAGCGAGCACGTCCGCCACGACCCGGTAGTCATCCCGCCAGGGCCGCACGCGTTCGAAGGCGGCGCTCGCGGCGAGCACGTCAGAATCGGAATGCCGGCGCCCGATGATCTGCAGACCGATCGGCAGGCCGTCCGGCGAAAGACCCGCGGGAACCGAGGCGGCCGGGTGCCCGGTGAAATTGAAGAGATAGGTCATGCACCAGCCTATCAGCGGATCGACGGCTTCGCCGTTGATGCTGGATGGCCCGACGGTGTTGCCGTCGGTCGAATTGTCGACCGGCATGCATGCCAGCGTCGGCGTGACGATGAGGTCGTGGCTCTCGAAGACTTTCTGGATCGAGGCGAAGATCTCCGAGCGAATCACCTGGCCGCGCAAGGCGTCGAGCGCCGTCAGACCGCGTCCGATTTCGAGCCAATGGTGAAGCTGCGGCGGCAAATCCTCGGGATGGTCTCGCAACAGATCGAAGCCCTGCATCCGAAGCCTTTCCAGGCTGAGGAGAGAATTCGGGGCGATCATCCGGCACCATAGGCTGGAGAGCTCTTGCTGGGAATAGTTGATCGCGGGGTCGACCTCCTCGACGATCGCGCCAGCTTCTTCGAAGGCGCGCACCGCGCGATCGATGTGGTCCGAGACGACCCTTTCGACGGGATAGACGCCGAGATTGCGGCTGTAGGCGATCTTCATGCCGCTGATGGGCCGCTGGGCGGCAGCCGAGAAATCCTCGTGGGACTCGAAGCTGAAGGGATCGTCGGGGTGGTAGCCGGCGGTGACGTTCAGAATGAGCGCTGCGTCCTCGACGCTCCGGGTGAGCGCCCCTTCGAAAATGAAAGGATTGACTGCCCCAAAGGCGTTCGGGGACGCGCGCACCGGCACGCGGCCGAAAGAATGTTTGAAACCGTAGACCCCACACCAAGCTGCGGGAATGCGGATCGATCCGCCGCCGTCTCCCCCTTCGGCGAAGGGCAGCAGGCCCGCCGCCACCGCGGCGGCGGCGCCCCCGGAGGAACCGCCGGAATTCTTCGACAAGTCGAAGGGATTGTGCGTCGGCCCGAACAGGTAGTTGTCGGTAGCGCCGCGAAAGCCGAAGACGGGACTGTTGGTCTTGCCGAGAATGATCGCGCCGGCCTGTTCGACGCGCTCAGGAAACATCGACCAGCTCTTTGCGACATAATCCTTCAGCGCGCGGACTCCGCCGAACGTGTTTCGCCAACCGGGTTTGAAACCGAAGAGGTCTTTCAACGCAAGCGGCACGCCATGCAGCGGCCCCAAATTCGAGCCGGAGCGGACCTTCTGCTCCGCGGCCTTGGCGCGCTCGCGCGCTTCGTCGAACTCGCGGATGACCACTGCGTTCAGCTTCGAATCGAGCCCCTCGATGCGAGCAATGAAATGGTCGAGAACCTCGACCGGCGAAAGCTCGCGCTGTCGGATGCGAGCGGCGAGCCTCGCCACACTCTCGTAAGCGAGTTCGTCCGGGGGCCGCGGCCCGACGCGCCGCGTCATGACGGGATCCGCTGGTTCTGATTTGTCCGATGGTTCCGACATGGTCTTTGCCCCGATGCTCCCTTGGCCTCGCCGATTGTACCGGCTCCCCTCGACTTCACTCGCGCCGCCCGGGCAGGCGTCCGTCATGGCGCTATGCCGAGAAACCTAGCACATTCGTAATGATATCCCCCACCAGGAACTCCCAACGGCTGATGACTTAAGCATAAGTATCGAGAGCTCTCAGAATTGCTGCATGCTATGCGGAGAGCCGCCAACGGGGCAAGTATTCACG
>DASXYQ010000068.1:0-1892 GCA_036502445.1 Roseiarcus sp.
CAGCTTCGATTCGCAATATGTCATGCGCTGGCGCGTGAACGTCGATATCGACACCGGCTCTCGGCTCTCCGAGGATTGCTTCGGCAACGTGGTATCCTGCTTCTCGTATCAGAGGCCGGTCGAGCGCTTCACCGTCTCGGCTATCGGCGAAGTCGAGACGACGGACGCGGTCGGCGTGGTGCGCGGGGCGGTGGAAACGCTGCCGGAGGCGATGTACTCGAGGGGAGCTGCGCCGGCGCAGGTCAACGGGAATTTGCGCGAGTTCGTCGCGAGCGCCATCGCCGGCTCGACCGATCCGCTCGAGCGGCTGCATCTGATCATGGGCGCGCTGCACAAGGAAATGAAGTTCGATCCCGAGGCTGCGCCTTCGAAGTCGAGCGCGGCGGAGGCTTTCGCGCTGAAACGCGGCGGCGCTCAGGACTTCGCGCACGCCTTCATCGCCTGCGCGCGGTGGCTCGAAATTCCCGCTCGCTACGTCAGCGGCTATGTCCTGCCCGTCGAGGGCGAGACCCCGCACATGTTCGCCTGGGCCGAGGCGATCGGCCCCAAGCTCGGATGGATCGCGTTCGATCCCGTCCACGATCTCTGCCCCGACGCGAGCTACGTCAGGGTCGCCGTCGGACTCGACGCGACAGGCGCGGCGCCGTTTCGCGGTTCGCATTCCGGGGGCGGGGACGAGACGGTGACGGCCGCACTGCGGGTCGAGCATGCGATGGGGCAGGGGCAGGGGCAGCAATAACCCGCAATGAGGCGCTTCGCTTTGGGCGTAGCTTTACATTCCCCCTATTCCTTGCGGCTCCCTTCGATATCGAGTTTTTACGGCGCCCCGGCTGGCCGGGGATTTTGTCGCAATGCGCTGATCCACTGACCGCGGCCGCCCTGGATGGGGTCGGCGGTTGCTCCGTGCCCTTATGCGGGAGCGCTGGAAGAGTTGGCGCGCGGCTCACGAGCGTGGTACGATATTGGCATGACCTCCCGGAAGCCCAA
Source organism: Roseiarcus sp. (assembly GCA_036502445.1). Taxonomy (GTDB): domain Bacteria; phylum Pseudomonadota; class Alphaproteobacteria; order Rhizobiales; family Beijerinckiaceae; genus Roseiarcus. The sequence continues at coordinate 988 of DASXYQ010000068.1, forward strand.
CCACCTCAGATCGTTCCGGTCGATGACGAAGACGCGGAAATGATCGCTTACGCGCTCAGCGAGAACGGGCAGAAGAGAATCGCACGGGCGGAAGCCGAAATCGACGCCGGAAGAGGCTTCGTTGCAGACGACGCCTATTTCGAGGGTTTGAAGGAGCGGCGGTCGCTGCGACGGGCCTATCGCTGATCGCTTGGGGTTGATCGCGGTAGGCGACGACGCGGCGACCTACAAATGCGAGCGCGCCCGTAGGGGCGAGACGACCCCGAGTGGATTTCGCTCGCGAGTCGTTGCGCCTCGGGCGTGAGGGGGGAAATCTCGGGAGGACAGCGATGGCTGACGGCAGACCCTTTCCGTTGAACGCCTGGTACCCCGCCGCCTGGAGCCACGAGATCCAGCGCGAACTGTCGCCGCGAACGATCTGCGGCAAGGACGTCGTGCTCTATCGCCGCACGGACGGGGAACCCGTCGCGCTGGAGGATGCGTGCTGGCATCGGCTGCTGCCGCTGTCGCTGGGACGGCTCGTCGGCGATCAGGTCATGTGCGGCTACCACGGTCTGGTCTTCAATTCGGCGGGACGTTGCAGTTTCATGCCCGCGCAAAAGACCATCAATCCATCGGCCTGCGTGCGCGCCTATCCCGTGGTCGATCGGCATCGGCTGGTCTGGATCTGGCCAGGCGATCCCGCGGCTGCCGATCCCGCCGTCCTGCCGGACTTTCACTGGAATGACGGCGCCGAATGGAAAGGCGAGGGCGGCACGTTCTATAGCCTCGAGTGCGACTATCGCCTGGTGATCGACAATCTGATGGATCTGACGCACGAGACCTACGTGCATTCCGACAGCATCGGCCACGACGCCATCCTCGACACGCCGTTCGACGTGACGCACGGCGAGAACACCGCCACC
>DASXYQ010000069.1:0-4562 GCA_036502445.1 Roseiarcus sp.
GGGGATGCAGCACAGCCTCGCAGGTCGGCAACGCTCAGTGCGCCCGCGAGGTTCCGCTCACAAGCCTCGCTTCACGGTCGGTAAACAGTGCCGCAACCTTGCGTCGCGATCGGCGAACCCGGGCCAGTGCAGGGGTCCGGCCCCACCGCGGCGCTGAAGAAGCCGTTGTCGCCTTGTGTGATGTCGGTGCAGACAGTCTGATTGAGATAGAGCTTCGGCGTCACGAAGCGCGCCGGAAGGCGCTCAGGGGATAATCAAAAATGAACCTCCGAGATGGCAGCGTGGCGACTCCCTCGCAATCGTTATAGTGTGCTAGCTACAGCGTGGTGTTCAATCCCGGAGCCTCCCTCCATGCGCCGTCTCATCGTCCTCTTCGCCGCGCTGCTCGCCCTCGCGGCCCCGACTTTCGCCGCGGATCGCCTCGTCGTCTTCGCCGCGGCGAGCCTGAAGACGGCGCTCGACGCGGCGGCCGGCGCCTATCGCGCGGGGGGAGCCGGCGAGGTCGCGATCAGCTATGGCGGCTCGCTCGGGCTCGCGCGTCAGATCGTCGCGGGCGCCCCGGCCGACATCTTCGCGTCCGCCGACGAGGAATCGATGGACGAGGCGGTCAGGGGCGGGGCGATCCGCGCCGGCAGCCGCTTCGACCTGTTGAACAATCGCCTCGTCGTGGTAGCGCCGAAATCCTCCGCGATTGAAACGCTCGCGCTCGACCGCGAAGCGCTCGCCAAGGCGATCGGCGACGGGCGGTTGGCCACGGGTGAGGTCGATACGGTTCCGATCGGCAGATATGCCAAGGCATCCCTGACCAAGCTCGGATTATGGGGCGTCGTCGAGCCGCATCTGGCGATGACCGACAACGTCCGCGCGGCGCTCGCCTTCGTCGCCCGCGGCGAAGCAAGGCTCGGCGTCGTCTACGCCACGGACGCCGCCGCGGAGCCCGGAGTGAAGATCGTCGCGACGATCCCCGACGATACGCACCCGCCAATCACTTACCCGTTCTCGATCACCGCGACCTCGCACAATGAAACGGCGGTTCAATTCCTGGACTTTCTCGAATCGCCCGCGGCGCGGGCGATTTTCAAGGCCCAGGGCTTCGGCGTCATCCCGCCATAGCGTCAGCCTTCGCGAGCTTGCGCATTGCGACGACATTGTTCTTCGCCATCGCGTCGACGCCGTGTTGAAAATCGCCGATCCGCGGCGCGATTTGTGAGCGGAACTTCGAGCCGTTGAAAACGCCGTAGTGCCCGACGCCGAGTTGCAGATGGTGCAGCTTCTTGGCGGGCGGAATGTTGACGCAGAGATCGTGCGCCGCCTGGGTCTGGCCGACGCCCGAGATGTCGTCTTTTTCGCCCTCCACCGTCATCAGTCCGCAATTGCGGATCGCGGCGAGGTCCACTCGCGTCCCGCGATGCGTCATCTCGCCCTTGGGCAGGCTGTGGCGCACGAACACGCTCTCGATCGTCTGCATGTAATATTCGGCCGTCAGATCCATCACCGCCAGATATTCGTCATAGAACTCGCGGTGTTTTTCCGCGGAATCGCCGTCGCCCTTGACCAGGTGGTTGAACATGTCGACATGCGCGTTGACATGGCGGTCGAGGTTCATCGCCATGAAGCCCGACAACTGCAGATAGCCGGGATAGACCTCGCGCCCCGCGCCGGGATAGGGGAACGGCACGGTCTGCAGGCAATGGATGCGGAACCACTCCACGCCGCGCTTTTCCGCGAGCTGATTGACCGCGGTCGGACTGCGGCGGGTGTCGATCGGACCGCCCATCAAGGTCATCGTCGCCGGCACGCACGGATTCTTCTCCGCCTCCATCAACGCGACGGTCATCATGAGCGGGACGGCGGGCTGGCAGACGCCGAGGGTATGCACCCTGGGACCGAGATGCTCCAGCATCGCCTGGAGATAGTCGACGTAGTCGTCGAGATCGAAATGGCCGAGCGCCAGCGGAACCGACCGCGCGTCGGACCAATCGGTGATGTAGACCTGATGGGTGGGCAGGAACGCCTCGACGGTGCCGCGCAGCAGGGTCGCGTAATGGCCCGACATCGGTGCGACTATCAGCAGCTTGGGCTGCTCCAGGTGGCCCGGCAAGGTCGGGCGCACGAAGCGCCGCAGACTGGCGAACGGCCGGCTCCAGACGACTTCCTCGAGCACGTCGTGCGCGACGCCGTCGACGGTGGTCGACGTCAGTCCGAACACCGGCTTTCCGTAACGTCGGGTCAAGCGTTCGAACAATTCGGCGCCCGCGGCCACGTTCTTGCCGAACGGCGTCGCCGAAAACGGATTGAATGGGTTGCGGAACAGGAAATAGGCAGCGTCGGAAACCGCGCGCGCCGGCGCCATCGCCGCATGCGCCATTTCGTAAAACTGATATTGGTAGGCGGCGGCACGGAGCATCAAAAGGCCCTCACTCGACTCTTTCCGGAACACGATTCGACAACTACGCATCTTACATAAAGTTCGCATCGAAACTATTCAATGCCCCCAAAAGGATTAGGAACCGAGCGAATTGCGACACAATTGGCTGCTGCGCGGCACGAATCGCCAATTTGCGTTAGACTAAAGTATGGGGGATAAAGCGTCGGTAGCGCCTGCCATAGCTCGAGCTGACGAGAACGTCTCGCCGCGGGCGATGAGCGTCGCGCTCTTGCGTCGCGGGTCACGAACCCCGACATAGACCGGATGTCTTTCCCACCCGTCTCGGTTCTCGATCTCGCACCGGTGCCGCTGGGCGCGACGCCGGGCGACGCCTTGCGCAACTCGCTCGACCTCGCCCGCCACGCCGATCGCTGGGGCTATACGAGGTATTGGCTCGCCGAGCATCACAACATGATCGGCATCGCGAGCGCGGCGACCGCGGTCGCGATCGGCTATATCGCGGGCGGAACGCAGCGAATCCGGGTCGGGTCGGGCGGAATCATGCTGCCGAACCACGCCCCTATCGTGATCGCCGAGCAGTTCGGCACGCTGGAGTCGCTCTATCCCGGCCGCATCGATCTCGGCCTCGGCCGCGCCCCCGGAACCGATCAGCTCACGTTGCGGGCCCTGCGCCGGTTGCCGGAGGCGGCCGATACGTTCCCGCGCGACGTGATCGAATTGCAGGCGCTGCTGGGCGACCTGCAGCCCGGGCAGGTCGTTCAGGCCGTGCCGGGGACGGGAACCAAGGTGCCGTTGTGGATTCTCGGCTCGAGCCTGTTCGGCGCCCAGTTGGCCGCGGCGCTCGGCCTGCCCTTCGCCTTCGCTTCGCACTTCGCGCCCGACGCGCTGCGGCCCGCACTCGAAATCTATCGCGAGCGCTTCGAGCCCTCCGAGCAGTTGCAGCGGCCCTATGCGATGGTGGGCTGCAATGTGATCGCGGCCGAGACGGAGGCGGAGGCGCGGCGGCTGTTCACCTCCCCACAGCAGAGTTTCGCCAATCTCCTGCGCGGCGCCCGCGGGCAGCTCCGCCCGCCGATCGACGACATCGAGACCTACTGGACCCCCGCCGAGAAGGCGCAAGCCTCGCGAATGCTCGCCTGTTCGTTCGTCGGCTCGCCCGCGACGATAGCGGAGGGGCTGAAGGGCTTCGCCGCGGAGACCGCCGCGGACGAACTCATCGTCGCGTCGGCGATTTACGATCATGCGGCGAGACTGCGGTCGTACGAGATGCTGGCGGAGGTCGTTGGGCTGAGCGATCGGTAGGGGCCACATCCCGCGAGCCAGGCCACGCAGAAGCTGCAGGTCTGCGCGGCTCGCCCTCGCGCCTTCAAACGTACCTGTTGATCAAATTTTCCAAATACTCCTGCTGGCCGGAACGCGGCTTGGGATCGATGTCCTGGCTGGCGACGCGCGCGGCGATCGCCTCCAGCGTCGCGCCGGGCGAGAGCATCGCCATCGCCTCGGGCGTCTTCCAGCCGGCGTAGCGCGCCGCCAGATGGGCGTCATATTTGCCGTCCTCGATCAGCTTCGCCGCCGCCAACAGCGCCGCCGCGCAGGTATCGAGCCCGCCGATATGGCCGTAGAGCAGGTCGGCTGGGTCGATCGACTGCCGCCGCACTTTGGCGTCGAAATTGAACCCGCCCGCCCCGAGGCCGCCCGCCTTCAGGATGTAATAGAGCGCCGGCGCCAGCTCGACGCCGTTGTTCGGAAACTGGTCCGTGTCCCAGCCCGATTGGTAGTCGTTACGGTTGGCGTCGACCGAACCGAGGATGCCGAGCGCCGCGGCGGTCGCGACCTCATGCTCGAACGAGTGCTTGGCCAGCACGGCGTGGCCGACCTCGATGTTGACCTTGACCTCTCTCTCCAACCCGAAACGCTGGAGAAAGCCGAACACGGTCGCGACGTCGTAATCGTATTGGTGTTTCGTCGGCTCCTGGGGTTTGGGCTCGACCAGCAGCACGCCCTTGAAGCCGATCTTGTGCTTGTAATCGACGACAAGGGACAGGAAGCGTCCCATCTGTTCGAGCTCTCGCCTCATGTCGGTGTTGAGCAGCGTTTCGTAGCCTTCGCGCCCGCCCCAGAGCACGTAGTTGGCGCCGCCGAGCCGATGCGTCGCGTCGATCGCGTTCTTCAC
>DASXYQ010000070.1:0-1506 GCA_036502445.1 Roseiarcus sp.
GGGATCAAGGCCGAGCGGATCGATCGCGCAGCGAGGCGCGTCGAGCTCTCCTCGGGCGCCAGCGCGCCTTACGATCATCTGATCCTCGCGACCGGCGCCCGGCAGCGGCTATTGCGCGCGCCCGGCGTCGATCTCGAAGGCGTATTCAGCTTGCGGGCGATCCGCGACGCGCAGGCGATCCGCGAGACCCTGGGCGCCGGGCGCCGCATCGTAGTCGTCGGCGCCGGATTCATCGGGCTCGAGATCGCCGCCACGGCGCTGGCGCTCGGCGGCGAGGTGACGGTGGTGGAAATCGCCGACCGGCCGCTCGGCCGCGCCGTCTCGACCGAAATGTCCTCGTTCTTCCTGTCCGCACATCAGGCGTTCGGCGCAAGGTTCCGGCTCGGCGTCGGCGTCGCGGCGATTCATGGGTCGTCCGGCCGCGCGACCGCGGTGGAGCTCTCGAGCGGCGAACTCGTGCCCGCCGACGCCGTCATCATCGGCGTCGGCGTCGGCGCCGAGGACGCGCTGGCGCGCGAGGCGGGGTTGACATGCGCCAACGGGATCGTTGTCGACGCGTTCATGGCGACTTCCGATCCCACGATCTCGGCGATCGGCGATTGCGCTGAGTTTCCGAGCGCTTCCCTGAACGCCCCGCTGCGTCTGGAATCGGTGCAGAACGCGACCGATCAGGCTCGCTCGGTCGCCCGCCGGCTCGCCGGCAAACCGGAGGCGTACAGCGCGTTGCCGTGGTTCTGGAGCGATCAGGGCGATCTCAAATTGCAGATCGCCGGCCTGTCGCACGGCGTCGATCGCTGGGCGCTGCGCGGCGACCCCGCGACCCGCGCCTTCGCGGCCTTCGGTTTCCGCAACGGCAAGCTCGCCGTGGTCGAGACCGTCAACCGCGGCGCCGACCACATGGCCGCGCGGCGAATCATCGGCGCCGGAATGGCGCTGACGCCGGAAGAGGCGGCTGACCCGCGGTTCGACTTGCGGAAGCTGGCGCTGGGGGCGAGGGGATAGCGGAGATAGGCGATGGACAGCCCAACTCGGCGCCAGAGCGGAACGTCTCTTCCGGGTGGACAGCAGTCGATTGCACATATGATTTTGCACCTATAAATTGCACCCCATAAGTGACTGATTTCATTGGAGCCGTTGGGTGGTGCATAAATCTTGCAGACCGTGCGAAAAGTCAGAACCGATTTCAAATTCGGCCCAAGTTTGTCGCTCAGCGCAGCGCCCGCGATGAATTTCGATGCTCCGAGGGCTGAAAAGCCCCGAAATAGATGACGAAATCGGTCTGGTCTATTCGCTCGCCAAGTTTTCGCACAGTCTGCTTGATTTTCGCACCAACAGGTTCGCAGGGTGAGGTCCGCTTCTGACCCACAACGGACTACCGCGATCAGTCGCTCGATCACCTCCTCGGCCGGCAGCGGCAGCATGATCGATGGCGGCACGGCAAGGAGGCCGAGCGCCCAGGGGAATCGGGTGAAGAAATCATGCGGTGACGAGGCTTGCGAGGAATTC
>DASXYQ010000071.1:0-3296 GCA_036502445.1 Roseiarcus sp.
CGATCATGCGCTGGGCCGGCGCCGCCTATATGCTGTGGCTCGCCTGGCGCATCGCCAATTCCGGACCGGTGCGGGACGGCGACGCGCGGGGGCGGCCGCTCGGCTTTTTCGGCGCAGCGGCCTTTCAGTGGATCAATCCGAAAGCCTGGGCGATAGCCATCAGCGCGCTGACCGCCTACGCCGTCAGCGACGATTATGCGATCTCGGTCGCCGCGGTCGCGTTGGCCTATCTCTCGATCGGCATGCCGAGCAGCGGCGCCTGGGTGCTGTTCGGGGCGTCGATGCGCAAGGCGCTGAGCGACCCGCATCGCGTGCGGCCGTTCAATCTGACGATGGCGGCGCTGCTCGTCGCCTCGATCGTTCCGGTGTTGTTCGAGTAGGACCGCTCCCTTCCCCGCTCGCGCTCTTCGCAATGAGACGGCTCGAGCGCCACGGGTCTCTTCGCTTTGGGCGCCTACGTCGCCAGGGACCGTGCGGGCTCACCTGAACGGGGGCTCGTCGAAGCTGCGTAGTTTGCGCGAATGCAGCTCGGAGCGCTGGCGTTGCAGCAACTCCAACGCCGCGATGCCGATCTGCAGATGCTGGCCGATCGCGCGATCATAGAAGGCGTTCGCGGCGCCGGGCAATTTGATCTCGCCGTGCAGCGGCTTGTCGGAGACGCACAGGAGAGCCCCATATGGCACGCGCATGCGAAAACCCTGCGTCGCGATCGTCGCCGATTCCATATCGACCGCGATTGCGCGCGAAAGGTTGATGCGCCTGCGTTCCTGCGTCCAGCGCAGCTCCCAATTGCGGTCGTCGTTGGTGACCACCGTCCCGGTGCGGAGCCGCCGCTTCAGCGCCTCGCCGCGGTCGCCGGTGACATCGGCGACGGCTTCCTGCAGCGCGACCTGCACTTCAGCGAGCGCGGGAATCGGCACGTCCGGCGGCACCGCGTTGTCGAGGATGTTGTCCTGTCGGAGATAAGCGTGCGCGAGGACGTAGTCGCCGATCTCCTGGGATTGCCGAAGCCCCGCGCAATGTCCGACCATCAGCCAGCAATGCGGCCGCAGGACCGCGATATGGTCGGTGATGGTCTTGGCGTTGGCGGGGCCGACGCCGATGTTGACTAGGCTGACGCCGCGCCCGTCGGCGCGCACGACATGGTAAGCCGGCATTTGGAAGCGATGCCAGACGAGGCCGGCTAGTAGCGCATCCTCCTCGGCTTGGCTGTGGCGGGCCTCAATCGTCACGTCGCCGGGCAGCACCAGCTTCTCGACGCCCGCGCCCGCGCGCAACTGCTCGAGGCCCCAGCGCACGAATTGATCGACGTAGCGATGATAGTTGGTGAGCAGCACCCAAGGCTGCATCGCGCGCCAGTCCGAACCCGTGTAATGCACGAGCCGTCGCAGCGAATAATCGACGCGCGCCGCGTCGAACAGCGCCAGCGGCCGTTCCGCGCCGGGGCGGATTTCGAACACGCCGTCGGCGATCTCGTCGCCCACCACCGTGAGCGAGGGCGCGGGAAAGTGGCGCGCGAGTTCGGATGCGGTCACGCCGCCGCGACCGAGTTCGTCGCCGGCCTCGACGACATAGGGGTAGGCGATTTCCTGTCCGCCGAGCCCGACTTCCATCTGGGCGCCATACTCGGACGCGAGCGGCCCGAGCTGTTCGAGCAGATAGGGCCGGAACTCTTCCGGATGCGTCACCGTCGTCGAGTAAACGCCGGCCACTGAGAACTTGGCGAAGGCGCGCGGGTTCGCGGGCGTGGCGCCGTCGGGGCGATAGGTCACGCGCAAACGCGGATAGCGAAACAGCGCGCGTATCTCCGGCGTCGGCGCGACGCCGTCGTTCAGGAATCTGTCGAGCGCCCCGCGCAGGGCGTCCACCGCCTCGCCGTAGCGCTGCGCCAGCAGGTCGACCGCCCGGCCCGGCGTTTCCGCATTTTCGTATGTAGCGGGCACGCGGCCCTCCTGAATGCTTCCGCCGTCCAGAGTGGCTGCCTACCCGGCGGGCTTCGCAGCTATGCAAGATATCTCGACGGTGAATTGCGGCGCCGCGAGCTTGGCCTCGACGGTCGCGCGCGCGGGCGTGTTTCCCGCAACGACCCACGCCTCCCAGGCCACGTTCATTTCGGCGAAAGTCTTGATGTCGGCGAGATAGATCGTCGTGGAAAGGAGATGCTTCTTGTCCGAGCCGGCCTTGGCGAGCAGGCCGTCGATGATGCCGAGGATCTCTTTCGTCTGCTCGCCGACACTGCCACCCGCGTTTTTGTCGGCCACCTGTCCCGACAGATAGATCGTATGGCCGTGCACGACGACCCCGGACATTCGTGGGCCGACGCCGATGCGTTCGATGCTCATGGTATTTGCTCCCTACCACCAATAAAATCAGCCAGCGGCTGTAGACGCGGTCGCTGCCCGCGTTTTTCCGGCAGACGCCGCACGGAAGCGCTTTCGCGCCGACGCGCTCGCGGGCGCGCTTACAGCTTCCTCAGGCCGGCGCGATGCCGGGGACGGCGCCGAGGAAGTCGCGCTTGCCGATATCGACGCCGGCATAACGCAGGATGTCGTAAGCGGTCGTCAGATGGAAATAGAAATTGGGCATTGCGAAATGCAGCAGATAGTTGGCCCCCTGCATTTTCATCTTGTTCGGCCCGAGCGGGATCACGATCTCGCGATCCGCGCCCGACTCGATCGCCTTCGCGTCGAGCGTCTCCAGGTAATCGAGCGTCCTCTGGATGCGCGCTTTGAGCAGGTCGAGCGTGGCCTCGTTGTCTTCGAACACCGGCGCCTGCACGCCAGCCAACCGCGAAGGAACGTTCTTGGCGTTGTCGCAGACGATCATGACCTGCCGGCCGAACGGCAGCATGTCGGGCCGCAGCCGCATCGTCATATACACCGCCGGATCGAACTTGTGCGCCTCCGCGTGCGCGAGCGCCTTGTCGAGGATGGCGGAGAAAGCCTTCAACATGACCTCGAACACGGCTACGCTGGATTGATGAACCGAAAGGGGCATGGGGTTCGTTTCCTCGTTGGGTCGCGGCACGCGCGGCAAGGCGCGCACGTTGCACACAATGGGGCGGAGTTCAACGGGCAGCGCCCGCCTGGATTTGTGGGAAGTGAAGGCATTGTTGAACGTTCACTCTTTCCACCCGCCCAATCCTTTGATCAAAGCCGCGACGGTGACCCGAGCGCGGGCAGCGCGTCATGCGCGATCCGTAATACGCGGGCATGTTCGACGGAGGCGTATCCGTAGATCAGAAGGTTTCGAAATGCGATAATCTCGTGAATTCTGGGAATGCGGCTGGCCAAAGC
>DASXYQ010000072.1:0-12982 GCA_036502445.1 Roseiarcus sp.
AGAAGCGCAGACCCCGCCCGTGCGACAGTTGAACGACGCAGTTACTCTCGGCTTCGCATGGTATGGCTCCATGCGGCGGGGACTCGCACCCCGCTGACAAGACGTCCTCACGGACGCACGATTGCTTCGCTGCGCTCGCAACGGCGGTTCCCGTCCCGCCGAGGACTGCGGCGGGAACGAGCGCCTGAAGCCGGCGTCCTCGCGCACTAGCCGTTTATGGACAGACACTAGCTTAGCTAGGGCATCCAGGGCGATATCTGGAGGCCTGGATCGCTCAGCCCTTGTCCCGCATCAACCGCGACTTGTCGCGGTTCCAGTCGCGCGCCTTCTCGGTTTCGCGCTTGTCGTGAAGTTTCTTGCCCTTGCCGAGGGCGATGGCGATCTTGGCGCGCCCCTTGTCGTTGAAATAGATCCGCAACGGCACGATCGTCATCCCCTCGCGCTCTACCCCCTTGGCGAGTTTGACGATTTCCTTGGCGTGCAGCAGCAGCTTGCGCGGCCGCCGCGGTTCGTGGTTGAAGCGATTGGCTTGCAGGTATTCCGGGATGTTGGCGTTGTAGAGGATCATTTCGCCGTTGCGATCGAGCGCGGCGTAGCTTTCGGCCACGGTCGCCTTGCCCGTCCGCAACGATTTGACCTCCGGCCCGGTCAACATGATCCCGGCTTCGAACACCTCGCCGATTTCGTAATCGAAGCGCGCGCGTCTGTTGTCGGAGACGACCTTGGCGTTCGGGTTGCCCTTCTCGGCCACTAGCGCACCAGGTCCCCGGTCACGCGTTGAGGATGCCGGCGTGGACCATCGCGCGGCGAATCACCGCCTCGGTCGCTTCGCCGACCGGCGTGAGCGGGAGCCTCATTTCATTTCGCCCGCGGCCCAGCACGCTCAACGCGTATTTTGTTCCACAGACGCCCGGCTCGACGAAGATCGCCGCATGCAGCGGCGTCAGGCGATCCTGCATGTGCAACGCATGAGTGTAATCCCGCTTTAGAGCAGACTCCATGAGCTCCACGCAAGGCGCGGGGGCGACGTTCGCGGACACCGAAATGCAGCCGTGCCCGCCCGCCGCCATATGCGCCAGCGCGGTCATATCTTCGCCCGAAAGTTGGATGAACTCCGGCCCCATGGCGTGGCGCTGGCGCGAGACGCGGCCGACATCTCCAGTCGCGTCCTTGACGCCGACGATGTTCTTGAGTTCGTATAGCCGCTTCATGGTGTCGACCGACATGTCGACGACGCTGCGCGGGGGAATGTTGTAGATGAGGATAGGAATGCCTACGGCGTCGTTCACAGCCTTGAAATGCCGGTAGAGGCCCTCCTGAGTCGGCTTGTTGTAATAGGGCGTCACGACCAGCGCAGCGTCGGCCCCGGCGCGTTCGGCGTGGCGGGCGAGTTCGATCGTCTCGGCCGTGTTGTTCGATCCCGCGCCCGCGATGACCGGCACCCGGCCGCGCGCCTCATCGATGCAGACGTCCACGACCAGGCGATGCTCCTCGTGCGTCAGCGTCGGGCTTTCGCCCGTTGTGCCAACGGGCACCAATCCGTGCGAGCCCGCCGAAATCTGCCAGTCTATCAGGGCGCGAAAGGCCTGTTCGTCGAATTTACCGTCCTTGAACGGGGTGACCAGGGCCGGCATCGAGCCGTGAAACTTCGCCCGCTTTTCCATCTCGCGCTTCCGCTCGCCTCTCGTCGCGCCGCCCCCGACGCGTTCGAGAAAACACATAGACACTCGATCGCGCCCGCGAAAGGGGCGCGCCGCCGCCCGGCGTGGTTAACACTTCCTAAGCGAAGCGGGGCTAGCTTCATGGCGGAGGTTTCGTCATGAGCGTTTATTTGAGGGTCGCGCTTGTCGCCGTGCTCGTCGCGCTGGGCTTCCTGGCCGGCCGATTCACGAGCGCGCCGAAGCAGGCGCCCGACGTGCTGGCGAGCTTCCCCGACGCGCCGCAGAGCCTGGTGGGGGTCCAACTGCCGCCGGAGGCGACGCCCCCCGGCGCTGAGCGCGCGCGCGTAAACTTCGCCGCGCAAGTCGATTCCATGCCCGTCGGCCCGATCGATCCCGTACGGATCGCGCCTTCGAGCGTGCCGCTGATGCCGCCTTCGCCGCCGCCGCCGCGGCCGGAGCTTTCGCGCTTCACATCGGCCGCGACGCTCTATCGCAAGGGCGACCGTGTCGGCGGCGAGACGCTCGCCGCCCAAATCTCCGATCCATTGCAACGCGGCGCGCTCGAATGGGTGGCGCTGAAGAGCGCTCCCGATCGCGGACGCCTGATCGCCTTCGAAGCGGTTCACAAGGATTGGCCGGCCGCCGATTGGATGCGGGACATGCGGGAAGGCTGGCTCTACAGCGAACGCACGCCAGCGGCCACGGTCGAGGCGCTGTTCGCGCACGATCCGCCGCGAACGCCGGCCGGAGTTCTCGCTGCGGCGCGCGCGGCGCTCGACGGGGGACGCAAGGACAAGGCGACGGAACTGGTGCGCGGGCTGTGGCGCGGTCTCGATCTCGACTATGCCACCGAGGGCAGGGTTCTCAAGGAATTCGGCGTGCTGCTGACCCGCGCCGATCACAAATACCGCGCCGACCGGCTGCTCTACGCCGAGAAGATCGCGGCCGCGCTTCGCGCCGCCCAGCTCGCGGGAGCGGACGAAGTCGCGCTGGCGAATGCCCGGATCGAAGCGATGCGCGGCCCGCTTTCGCCGCGCGCGATCGCCGCCGTGCCCGCCTCGCTGCAATCCGACCCCGGCTTGCTCTTCGCGCGGGTCCAGGACGCGCGGCGCGCCAACCGGACGCCGAATGCCGCGGCCTGGCTCGCGCTGGCGCCTCATGATCCCGCTGCGCTGATCGATCCCGACAAATGGTGGACGGAACGGCGCATGGTCGCGCGCGAGTGGCTCGATCGCGGCGCTTTCAAGCCCGCTTACGAACTGTGCGCGGGCATCCCGACCGTCTCGGTCGCCGCGCACGTCGACGCCGCGTTCCATGCGGGCTGGATCGCGCTGCGCTTCCTAAATGACGCTGCAGCCGCAGCCAAGCATTTCGCCGAGGCGAGCGCGGTCGCGGTGACGCCGCTGTCGCATGCGCGCTCCGACTATTGGCAGGGGCGTGCGGCGGAAGCGCTGGACAAGAGGGATGACGCGCGCCGATTCTACGAGCGCGCCGCTGGCTATCCCATCGCCTACTATGGCCAGCTGGCGCTGAGGAAGCTGGGCCGCGACGCTATCGCGCCGCGCGCGCCGCATTCGGTGGCGACGGGCGAGGCGCGCGCCGAGGCGACGCGCATCATCGAACTCTATTACGACGCCGGCCTCGACGATTTTGCCATTTCACTCGCCTTTGCCGCGGCGCGGAACTGGACCGACGAATCGCAGATCGCCGCGCTCGCACAGATTCTCGTGCGCCGCGGCGACGCCAGGACGAACGTGACGTTCGGCAAGCTCGCGACCGAGCGGGGCTTCGCGATCGACGAAACCGCGTTTCCGACCTTCGGCCTGCCCACTTTCTCGCCCCTGCCGCATTCGGCGGATATCGCGAGCGTGATGGCCGTCGCACGCCAGGAGAGCGAATTTTCCTGGCGCGCTGCCTCGGGCGCCGGCGCGAAGGGCCTGATGCAGATTCTGCCCGCCACCGCCGAAATGACAGCCCGCCGCGCGGGCGTGCCGTTCGACTTCGGCCGGCTGATCGGCGACCCCGCGTTCAATCTGCAGCTCGGCGCGGCCTATCTCGGCCAGCTGATCGACGACGAGGGCGGTTCGCTGGAAATGGCGCTCGCCGCCTACAACGCGGGCGCAGGCCGGGTCGCGCAATGGATCGCGGCCTACGGCGACCCGCGCGGCGGCTCCGTCGATCCCGTCGACTGGGTCGAACGCATCCCGTTCGACGAGACGCGCGACTACGTGGAGCGCGTCAGCGAGAACCTCGGGATATATCGGGCGAGACTGAGCACACCCGAGGCGGGGCAGGCCGGGCGGGTGGCGCGGGAGTGAAATCGCGCGGTCTCGTTGATGCCGGTTCCAGACGGCGGCGCGGGACCCTTCCAGCGCGCCCGCGGCGGGGATGATGCGCGTTTTTCGCGCATGTCCCGTTCCCCGTAGTCGGCGTCTCGGCGGCTTGCCGCGGATCGAAATTCCACAGCCTCTTGAAGGCCAGAATTCCCTGCTGGTAGGGAAAAAAGCAGGGAATTTCGCCGAATCAGCCCTTTTTCGCGAACATCCGTCTCGAAAACATCTGCGAATCCAGGCTTTTGCGGGCGAATTCCCTACGCGAGAGCGCAGGGAGATTTTTGACGCGCGCAGGGAATTTGTTCGGTGCGCAGGGAATTTGGCGCGAAATCGATGCCCGCGTTTCGACGCATCCAGCCGCGTCAAAATGCACATCAGGAGCGGAGAAATTAATATTCAACAGTCGCTGGAGACCTGTCGGCGTCACATCGCCTTGACTTTCCCAATCGCCGTAATGGGGCTACCCGGGAGGCAGCCTCAATCGCCGAAGGACGGGGCGTCCGATCGGCGCGGCTTCACGCGGGAGGCCTCGACTCGCTGGTTGAGGAGCCAGCGGCGCTCAACCGGCGTTTCCGGCGAAGCGACGGCGCGACCCGCTCGCATTTCCGAGCCCATAAACTTGGGCAGCCCCTCGGTCCTTTTCCAGCGCAAAATCTGATCGGGGGAAAGTCGCCTGTGGCCATTCGTCAGCGCTTGCGTACGCGCGCTTCCCCTTGTTGGGTGTCGCCTCAATAGCCGTGAGCTACGGCGGAAATCGACCCCTTGCGGTCCTTTCCGAGTGGATCCCGCCCCGGCATGTGTTCTGGAAGGGGAGACTTCTCATGAAGCATGCGACCAGCGCGGCGCTGGAGAGGTTATCTGATCTTCTCGAGCAGATCCGAGCGAACGAAAATATCAGGGAGAAGAAGCTCGGTGTTTTCTACAGAAAATCGAAATCGTTTCTGCATTTTCACGAGGACCCGGCTGGGCTGTTCGCCGACCTCAGCATAGGGGCAGATTTCGAACGGTATCCGGTAAATACCAGACAGGAGTGGAAGGCATTCCTGGCCGCAATCGACCGCGCTTTGGCGCTCTGAGTGATTCATAGGAGACGCCAACAATCAATGAATCTAGAAACGCCTTGGCTCTAACCGTCATTGCGAGCGAAGCGAAGCAATCCACGGTTCCGCTGCCGCCCCGCCGAATGGCCATGCCTCGCCCGCGCCCGCTGCAGCGCTTTGAACGCTTACTACGCGACCGGTTTTGGGAACTCGTCGGCGGACCATCTCGTGGAGAGGTAGATTGCTTCGCTAGCTCGCAATGACGGAGAGCGCCGGATTTAGGAGTCTCATTTCAGCGCGGATGCGAGCGAGAATCCCGACCCGCCGCCCAGCCCTGGGCCGGGATGCGTCGAGGCGCCGATGTGGTGCAGCCCGGGCACATGGGTGCGGTGATTGATCGAGGACGGAAATGGGCGCCAGACGAAAAACTGATCGAGACCGCAATACCCGCCATAAGGATCGCCGCCGACGAGATTGACGTTCAGGCTCTCGAGATCGGCGGGGGAATAGACTTTGCGCGCGATCGGCAGGCTTGGAAAATCCTCGATGTGCCGCGAGAGCAAAGCCTCGACGCGGTCGGCGAAGGACTCGCGGACCGCCTCGCTCCAGCGTCCGTCCGGCGGCGTCGAAATCTCGCCGGAAGCGTCGCCCTTGATGAAGCGCGGCGCCTCCGGCAGTTGCAGCCAGAGGATCGCCTTGCCTTCGGGCGCCCGCGAGGGATCGAGCGCGGTCGGCTGTCCCACGCAGATCGTCGGCTCCGTCGGCAAAAGGCCGCGCTCGGCTTCGTTGGCCGCGCGGGATATGCCGTCGAGGCCAGGGGTCAGATGCAGCAGGGCGACCCTCCCGAGATCGGCGCCGCCGTTCCAGCGCGGCGGCGACTTCAGCGCATAGTGGATCTGCATGTTGCCCTTGCCGTAGCGGTAACGTTGGAGACCGGCGGCGACTTCGGCGGGCTGGGGCTGGTCGCGCAGCAATCGGCCGTAGAGCTGGTTGGGCGTCATCGAGCAGATAACGGCTTGCCGCGCCGCGATTGCCTGCCCCGAGGCGAGCCGCACGCCGCTCGCGCGACCGCCGGAATCGAGGGTCACGCGATCGACCTCGGCGCCGCACCGAATTTCGCCGCCGTTATCCCGGATGAGGCGCTCGAATGCGGCCAGCAGCGTGCGCGCGCCACCGATCGCGATCGGGCAGCCCGCCAGCTCCACCGCGAAAGCAATCAGCTTTACCATTGCGGCGGAATACGCGCTTTCCGGATTGAGGCCGCAATGCAGCCCCCAGGGCGCCCATAGCGCGTGCAGCGAGTCCGATTGGTAGGTCGTCTCGAGATAGGCGCGCGAACTCTTTACCGACTCGCCAAACCACGCCAGCAGCGCGCGCGGACCGCGCCGCCGGGCCTCGCGCGCGATCTGCATCGCTGTCGCCCACGACCACAGTTGGCCGCCGAGCAGCGAAAACAGGAACGGCGCATCCACGCCCATCCCTTCCATTTCCCTCGAGAAAGTCGCGCCGTCGCCGTTCGCGCAAGCGTCGAAGGCCGCGACGTTGCGCGCCCGATCGCGCGAGAACAGCAGATGCGAACCGTCGGGACGAAGCACGCCGGTCGGCAGATCGCTGTGCGCCACGGCGAACCCGCGCGCCTCCAGGTCCTTGCCGATCGCGCCATAGGCCGGCGAGGTCAGGAACAGGACGAGCGTCGTCGCCATCACGTCATGAATGAAGCCCGGCGCGGTGATTTCCTCGGTGCGCAGACAGCCGCCGATGCGGTCGCTGCGCTCGAACACGATGACCTTCCGCCCCTTCTTGCCAAGAATGCTGGCGGCGACCAATCCATTGATGCCGGCGCCGACGATGAGATAGTCGCAAACCGCCATATCCAGCGCCAGCCCGGCGGTCTAGCCGGCGACCAGCGCCAGCGCCCGAATCGGCGATCCCGTGCCATCGACGAACTTCAGCGGCGCCGCGATCAGCAGCGCGCCTTTGGCCGGCAATTGGTCGAGATGACAGAGGCTCGCGAGCCCGTAGCGATTGGCCTTGTGCATCAGCGTATGCGCGGGGAACGGCGGGTTCATGCCGCCGGCGGAGCCCGCGTCGGTGCCCACCGTCTCCGAGCCCCAGCCGGCGATGCCCTTCGAGATCAGATACTCGATCGCCTCGGCGGTGGGGCCGGGCGAATGCGGCCCGGTCGCGTCGGCGTTGAGAAACGTCTCGGCGCTGGCGTTGCGCTTGTACCAGTCGGTGCGCAGCAACACCCAAGTGCCGGGCTCGATCGCGCCGTGCTCGGCTTCCCAGGATTTGATGCTTTCGACGGTGAGAAGATAGTCGGGATCGGCCGCGGCTTCCTTCGAGCGATCGATGACATTCACCGGCGCGACGAAATTTTTCACCGGGATGGTGTCGGTCGCCCCGTCGGAATAGTCCTTGCCGCTGATCCAGTGCCGGGGCGCGTCGAAATGGGTCCCCGTATGCTCCCCGAGCTCCAGCCAGTTCCACGCCCAATAGGGGCCGTCGCTATCGTAATGCGAAATGGGATGCACCTTCACCGGCGGTGTGTTCTTGAACATCTGCGGCGGCAGCTGGATGACCGGGGTCTCCGGGCCCAGCGGCGCCGTCAAGTCGACGACCCGAACGGTTCCGGAAAGCAGCGCCGAAGCCAGATCGGCGAGCGGTTTGGCTGAACTCATTTCGTCCTCCCGATCTCGCTTCGCCGTCGATGCCAGCGACGGCGGCGACACCATCCCACCGCCGCCCGCGCGGCGCGATTTCGAAAGACTAAGCGGGGAAATATGAATTTGCAACGATCGCGGGACGGCCCTTCTCCTGCTGCCAAAAGGGGGGCGCCGCTATGACGATGACGCCATCTACCCGAGCGCCTCGAGCTCGCCGATCATGCGCTCGATCAACGACAGTCCGATGCCCCAGAAGCCGGGATCTCGGGCGTCGAGGCCGAACGGCTGGAGCAACTCCGCATACGGCTTGGAGCCGCCGGCCGCCAGCAGCGCGAGATAGCGCTCCGCGAAACCGTCGTGCGCGCGCTCGTATACGCCGTAGAGCGAATTGACGAGGCAATCGCCGAAGGCATAGGCGTAGACGTAGAACGGCGAATGGATGAAGTGGCCGATATAGGCCCAATAGTTCTCATAGCCGGGCCCGAGTCTGATCGACGGTCCGAGGCTTTCCGATTGCACGCTCATCCAGAGCGCGCAAATAGCCTCGGAGGTCAGCTCGCCGTTCTTGCGTTCGGTGTGGACCTTGCGCTCGAATTTGTAGAACGCGATCTGCCGCACCACGGTGTTGAGCATGTCCTCGACCTTGGCGGCGAGCATCGACTTGCGAGCGGCCGGGTCGGTCGTTTGTGCGAGGAGCGCGCGAAACGTCAGCATTTCCCCGAACACGGAGGCCGTTTCGGCGAGCGTCAGCGGCGTCGGCGCCATCAGCGCTCCGTTCGGCGCGGCGAGAACTTGATGAACGCCGTGACCCAGCTCGTGCGCTAGCGTCATCACATCGCGCGGCTTGCCGAGATAATTGACGAGCACGTAAGGGTGCGCTGATGGCGTCGTCGGGTGCGCGAAGGCGCCCGGCGCCTTTCCCGGGCGCACGGGCGCGTCGATCCAGCCTTCGTCGAAGAAGCGCCTCGCGGTGTCCGACATGACAGGCGAAAAACCGCGGTAGGCGTCCAGCACCGTGTCCCGCGCCGCCTGCCAAGTGAAAGTGCGCGTGACGGCGTCGGGCAAAGGCGCGTTGCGGTCCCAAGATTCGAGCTGATCCTTGCCGAACCAGCGCGCCTTCAAGGCGTAGTAGCGATGTGAGAGGCGGGGGTAGGCTTCGGTGACCGCGGTGACGAGGGCGTCGACGACCTCGCGTTCGACCCGATTGGCGAGGTGGCGCGAATCGGCGATGTCCTGGAACCTGCGCCAGCGATCGGAGATCTCCTTGTCCTTTGTGAGCGTGTTCATGACGAGCGTGAACACCCGGAGATTCTCGCCCAGCGTCGCGGCGAGCGAATGCGCCGCCGCCTCGCGCTTGGTTTCGTCAGGGTCCTGCAGCTTGGACAGCAGCGGCTCCAGAGTCAGTTCCTGCCCTTCGAACGGAAACCGCAGGGAGGCGACGGTCTCGTCGAACAGGCGGTTCCAGGCGGCAACACCCGTTACAGACTTCTCGAGGAACAGTTTCTCGATCTCGTCGGCGAGCTGATGCGGGCGCTCTTTTCGAATGTCGTCGAGCCAAGGGCGGTAATGGGAGAGGGGCGAGCGGCGCGTCGCCGCGTCGAGCCGGGAGTCGTCGAGGCGGTTCAGCTCCAATTCGAAGAAAAGCAGATCTCCGGAGATCGCCGTGATCTTCTCCTGTGTGTCGCCGTAGAACTTGGCGCGCGCGGGATCGCTCGTGTCGCCCGCGTAAAGCAGCGACGCGTAGGACATGAGCCGGCCCAACAGGTCTTGCAGCGCTTCGTACGCCCGCACCGCCTCGAACAGCCGCTCACCCGCGTCCGGCCCGCTCGCCAGCCCTTCGAGCTTTCCGCGATAGTTTCCGGCGAACGCCTTCGCCTCGTCCCCTGCGCGAAGCAGGTCGCTCTGGAAGCGCGGGGACTCCGGACTCTCATAGAGATCCTCGAGCTTCCACTGCGGCAGCGGGCCGAGATCCTCGTTGGTAGGCGACGCGGAGGTCGCCGCGCCGCGATGGGGTTCGAAAATTGGCATGCCGTCGACCTCGCTCGTTCCGCTCTCTATGTCTCTTCGAATGCCGGAAACGTTTCGACGCGACAAGGCCGCGTGCAAATTGCCCTATCGACGCACCGACAGCGGACGATATTAACACGACTTTTACCCTGTTGGAGGACGTTGGGCGGCGAAGCGGTCTTCGGGACCGCGAAAGACGGAATTTTCATGGCCGCCCTGATCTTGATCGTCGACGATGACCCCGTCCAACGTCGACTGTTGGAGGCTATGGCGCGGCGATTCGGATATGAAGTCGAAACAGCCGAATCGGGCGCGGCGGGCCTTGCGCGGCTGGAAGCGCCGGACCGACCCACCGTCGATCTGATCGTTCTCGATCTGGTCATGCCCGACCTCGACGGCATGGGAGTGCTGACGCGCATGGGTCAGCGCGGGATCACGACGCCAGCCGTGGTCCAGACCGCGCATGGGTCGATCGAGGCGGTGATCTCGGCGATGCGCGCCGGCGCGCTCGACTTCGTGGTCAAACCGGTCGGCGCCGAGCGTCTGCAGGTCTCGATCAAGAACGCGTTGCGCGTCGATGCGCTCGAGGACGAGCTGCGGCGCGCGACTCGTCGAACCGCGGGCGAGCTCACTTTCCGCGATATCGGCACCCAGGTCGAGAGCATGGCGCGGACTTTGCGTCTGGCCGAACGCGCGGCCAAATCGAGCATTCCGGTGCTGATCGAGGGCGAATCGGGGGTCGGCAAGGAGCTGCTGGCGCGAGCGATCCAGGGCAGCTCCGATCGCCGAGGGAAGCCCTTCGTCACCGTCAATTGCGGCGCCCTGCCGGAAAATCTGGTCGAGTCGATCCTGTTCGGGCATGAGAAGGGCGCCTTCACAGGCGCCACCGAGAAGCATGCCGGCAAGTTCGCAGAGGCGAACGCCGGCACGCTGTTCCTCGATGAAATCAGCGAACTGCCGTTGGACGCACAGGTGAAGTTGCTGCGCGCCTTGCAAGAGGGCGAAATCGATCCGGTGGGCGCCCGCCGCCCCGTCAAGGTCGACATTCGCCTGGTTTCCGCAACCAATCAGAACCTCATCGAGCTGGTGAAGCGCGGGCGCTTCCGCGAGGACCTGTTCTACCGCCTCAACGTTTTTCCCATCACCATACCGCCGCTACGCGCTCGCGCCGCCGACGTGCCCGAACTCGCCCGGCGGTTTTTGGCGCGCTTCTGCGCGGAAGAGGGCAAGCGCATCCGCGGCATTTCCAGCGAAGCGTTCGCCCTGCTGTGCGCTTACGATTGGCCCGGCAACGTCAGACAGCTCGAGAATGCGATGTTTCGGGCCGTCGTGCTCGCCGACGGCGACGAACTGACCACCGCCGAGTTTCCCCAGATCGCGGCGCAGGTCGAAGGCTTCGACGTGCGCATTCCGCCTGCCCCGCCGCCGCTTTCAGAAACCTCGACGCCGCCGGTCGCCTTCTCCGGCGAAACGGCTTTGTTCGAGCCTCGCGATCAAAACATCCTCAGATTGATCGACGAGAACGGCGACGTTAGGAAACTCGAGGAGATCGAAGCCGAGACGATCCGATTCGCGCTCTTGCATTACCGCGGCCAAATGTCGCAAATGGCCCGCAAGCTCGGCATCGGGCGTTCAACGCTCTACCGAAAGATGAAGGAAATCGGACTGGAAACCGAAGTCCTCGGAGAAGCCGCCGCGTGATGACCCACGTTGGGCGGTTGATGGGAGATTGCCGGCGTCGCCTGCGCAAGTGGCGCTGGACAAGTCTGCGGCAAGCCCTACTGATGGATGCATTCGGGTCGGACGGGGGATAGGCCGGACGATGAGCATGTTCGTCAACGGGTTGCGCACTGGGGCGGGGTGGATTGTGCTCGCAGTCCTCGCCGCGACCGCAGGGCCCGGGCGCGCGCTACCTGCGCCGCCGGCCGACGCCGGGCGCCCAGCGACGGCGCCCGCAGGTGATTTCAATCCGCGGAAGGTCTCGCCGCGCGATTTTTCGTCGCCGCCCGATCATCGGGGCATGGCCGACTTGACTGGCGTCGATGTTATCGCAGCGAAGACCCTGGCGAGCCCGCCCAAGGCCGTCGCCGAAACGCCGCGCACGGACACTCGCTTTGATTTCAGGCCGGCGGGCGCCAGCGCCCCCGAGCCGCTCCTGCGCGCGCCCCTGCCGCCCGAAGCGCCGCCCCCTTCGTCGAGCGCCGCGGTCGCCCCAAGGGCGATTCCCCCCGCGCTCCCTCCGGGCCAAACGAACCCGTCGACCGCGCCCGACGTTCGCGCTCCGCGCCCGTCGTCGGCCGCGCCGCCGGCGACGCCGACCGCTCCGCCCGTCGCGGCGCAGCCGGCTGAGATCCCTGCCGCGCCGACGAAGCCCGCCACACCCGAGCCCGGAGCCGCGTTGAGTTCCGAATTGGCCGGCGCCCTCGACGGCGCCCTCGCTTCCCTCGTCGTGCTGAACCCGACCGTAAATCCCCTGGGCGCGGGGGATTGGCGCGCGGCGCGCGCCGCGATCTACGACTTCTACACGGGCAGGCTGTTCGCGCCGGTTTGGGTCGATGACCAAGGGCTTACGCCTCGCGGGCGCGCCGTGCTCGCCCGGCTGGCGCGCGCGGACGAGGACGGCCTGGACCTGGCCGCCCTCACGTTGCCCGATCCGACCTTCGCCGATACCCGACCCGAGCGCCTGGCCCAAGTCGAAACGACGATTTCCGCCGCTCTCGTCGCCTATGCGCTACAGGCCAGCGGCTCGCGAATCGCGCCCGCGAAGCTTTCGAGTTTCGTCACCACGAGCCCCCCGGTCGTCGACCCGGCCAAGGTCCTCAGCGAGACGGCGAGCGCCGCGGAGCCGGGCGACGTGCTGGCGGCCTACAATCCGGGCCAGCAAGGCTATCTGGATCTGCGTGACGAATTGGCGCGGCTTCGGGCGAGTTCGCCGGTGGCGGCGCGCCGTCAGCTCGCCGGCCCGACCCTGAGGATCGGAATGGCCGATTCGCGGGTCCCTCTGATCCGCGGACGGTTTGGCCTGGGCGCTCAGGCCGATCCGAGCAGCGCGCGCCTTTATGACGCGCGCGTCGCGAGCGCGGTGGCCGCGTTCCAGAAGTCGAAGGGGCTCGCCGCCGACGGCGCGCTGACGTCGGCGACCAGCGAGGCGTTGTTCGGCCGTCCCAATTCCCGGCGCGAGGCGGCGATTCTGGCCAACATGGAGATGTGGCGCTGGCAGCCGCGCGAAATGGGGCAGGCCCGGATCGAAATCAACGTTCCCGATTACACACTGC
>DASXYQ010000073.1:0-5683 GCA_036502445.1 Roseiarcus sp.
CACGCTGAAAGCAAGAAGGACCAGTCCGACCATCGTGAACGCCATCGCGGAGGGCAGCCCCCAGGGGACTGGCCGGCGATCGGTGAACATCCCGATGAAAGGCTGCAGGAGCGAGGCCGTCACCTGAAAGACCAGGGTGATCAGCCCGGTCTGGAAGAACGAAAGCGAGTATGTATCGCGAAATACAGGATAGAGCGCCGGCGCGAGCGACTGCATCATGTCGTTCAGCATGTGCGAACCGCTGACGGCGAACAGAATGCCGATCGCGGTCGTCTGCACGGCGGCGACGCAAGCAGTTTCGAACGCGGGGGTGGGCCCGCGGACTTTTTGGGCTAGAGTCACGAAAAATCCCCTTCGCGCGATCTGAAGCATCGAGCGAGGCGCTGTACATAGCGCGCACCAGCCTGCTCGCCTAGCCCGTGCATCGCGGGCTCGAGCGTATGTGATGATGCATATTCGCCATTTTCAGCGGCCTGGAGCCAGAACGCGGCTCCCGTCTCCCCGTTCCCGCGGAGCGCGAGCGGAAACGGCGCGGCGATTTTGGCGAACGTGCGTCGGCGGAACGCTCGATGGCTTGCTTGCGCTCGCAACGACGACGAGCGGCCCTTATTTCGGCGCCAGCACCATCACCATCTGGCGGCCTTCCATCAACGGCTCCGCCTCGACCTTGGCGATCGGCGCGGTCTCGGTCTTCACGCGCTGGAGCAGCCGAAAGCCAATGTCCTGGTGAGCCATTTCACGGCCGCGGA
Source organism: Roseiarcus sp. (assembly GCA_036502445.1). GTDB lineage: Bacteria > Pseudomonadota > Alphaproteobacteria > Rhizobiales > Beijerinckiaceae > Roseiarcus. The sequence continues at coordinate 750 of DASXYQ010000073.1, forward strand.
AACGCAGGGTTACCTTGACCTTGTCGCCTTCCTCGAAGAAACGGCGCACGGAGCGCATCTTCACTTCGTAATCGTGATCGTCGATGCCCGGCCGCAACTTGATCTCTTTGATCTCGACGATCTTCTGACGCTTGCGCTGCTCGGAGGACTTCTTCTGCTCGAGGAAGCGGAATTTGCCGAAATCGAGAATTTTGCAGACCGGAGGGCTCGCGTTGGGGACGATCTCCACGAGATCCAGCGAGGCGTCTTCCGCCAACTTGATGGCATCAGCCAGATTCGTCACGCCGCGATTGTGGCCATCGGCGTCTATGAGCTGGACTTGGACGGCGCGAATATCGCGATTGACCCGCGGGCCGCCTTTCTCCGGCGCCGCGATGGACTTCATGGGACGACGAATGGGCTATCTCCTCAAATGGTTGCTACTGTAGTCGAATGAAAAAAGCACACGCCCACCGCCGACGACTCGGCAGCTAACGCCCAACCTTAAATATGTTCCACGGATGACGAGCGCAAGTCAATTGGCCGCCGTCGAATTTATGATCAAAAAAGATCGAATTTGTCGCCCAAAGCTCCCTTCACACCCCCAGGCCCCCCTTGCCGCGAATGAACGCGATCACCTCGTCGACCCCCTGCCCCGTCTTCATGTTCGCAAACGTGAACGGCCGCGTCTTGCGCATGCGCGCGGCGTCGGCCGCCATCACTTCGAGCGAGGCGCCGACGTAAGGGGCGAGGTCGATCTTGTTGATCACGAGCAGGTCGGAGCGCGTGACGCCGGGGCCGCCCTTGCGCGGGATCTTCTCGCCGCCCGAGACGTCGATGACATAGATCGTGATGTCGGCGAGTTCGGGCGAGAACGTCGCGGCGAGATTGTCGCCGCCCGATTCGATCAGGATGAGGTCGAGATCGCGAAACCGCATTCGCATCTGGTCGATCGCGGCCAGATTGATCGAGGCGTCCTCGCGGATAGCGGTATGCGGGCAGCCGCCGGTCTCGACGCCCATGATGCGGTCGGGATCGAGCGCGCCCGCCTCGACGAGAATGCGCGCGTCCTCCTTCGTATAGATGTCGTTGGTGATCGCGGCGATTTCGAACTCGCCGCGCAGGCGCTTGCAGAGCTGCTCCATCAGCGCGGTCTTGCCGGAGCCGACAGGGCCGCCGATGCCGACCCGCAGCGGCTGTTTCGATGCACTCATGAGCGGAACAACCTCGAATATTGGGTTTCATGCCTGAGCGCGGCGAGGTCGGAGCGGAAAGCACAGCCGCCCAAGGCTTCGAGATCGGCTCCAGCGCATTCGGCCGCCATCGCAGCCAGGCGCGGCAGAAGCGCGGCGAGAACGCGCTGTCCGTCGGTCTGGCCGATCGCGCTCAGGCGCACCGCGGCCGAAACGAGGTTTGCGAAGACGGCGACGACGAAAGCGGGCAGCGCGGACTCCAGCCGGAAGCCGTGGCCGGCCGACGCGGCGCCAACGGCGACCGCGTAGGCCACCGGATCGCCGCCGGCAGCGGGCAGATGCGCGAGCGCTTCGCAGTCCCAGGCGGCGCGCGCGGCGAGGAGGAACGCGAGCCCTTGCGCGCTCGTCTCCAGCCGCCGCTCCATCGATCCGGCGAGCGCGATCGCGAGTTCGTTCGCATCGTTGAGGCCGATCCAGTCCTGGCGCGAGACCGCGCGATGGGCGGCGGCGAACAGAGTCGCATCGGCGCGGGGGGCGCCATGATCGCTGAGGTCTTCCAGCCAGAGCCGAAGTGACCCGGCGTCAACGATGTCGCCCGCCTCCACGGCCCATTCGAGCCCGTGCGAATAGGCGAAGGCGCCGACGGGAAAGGCGGGCGAGAGCCAGAGAAACAGCGCGAGGTCGTTGGAACAGGCGCTATTTGTGATCATGTCCGTGCGCGTGGTCGTGGTCATGACCGCAATCGGGCCCATGCACGTGCGGTTCGACCGCGGGGCTCTGATGGCCGGTGTGGCGATGATGCGCGTCGCCGTGATGATGGGCGTGATCGTGATCATGATGATCATGCTCATGATCATCCTCGTGCGAGTCCGCCGGCCCGCGCACATAGGCGCCGCCTTCCGGGTTGAACGGCGCTTCGATCGCGACGACCTGGGCGCCCAGGCCCCGCGCCATCTCCTCGATCACCGGATCGCGCCGAATGCGCAGGCTCTTCTTCAGGAGTTCGGTCGGCAGATGGCGATTGCCGAAATGCCAGGCGATGCGCGTCAGCGCCGCCGGGTCGGCGGCGCGAATTTCGGCCAGCGGCTCAGGCGCGGCGACGACCTCGACGACGCGCCCGTCGTCGAGCGCGAGGCCGTCTCCGGCCCGCAGCGCGACCGCCTCGGGCAGATCGAGCAGGAAGTCGAGGCCGCGCACGCCCGTCATCGCGACGCGGCGGCGATGGCGTTCGTCGAAATCGAGCACGACGGAATCGGCGGGCTCGCCCGACCAGGCGCCAGCGGGAATTACGGTTTCGGCGCGCAGCATCGAGTTTCCTTCGGAGCGAGAAGCCACCCTTACGCGGGTCGCGCGCTGGTGAAAAGGCGCGCACCGCAGATCCCGGGCGCCGATTGGCACTCGCATTCGGAACCAGAGAGCGGAACGAGCTTCATGGCGCCGCAATTGCTCACCGAGCGCTGCGCAAAGTGCCGGCGCCGGCGATGCCGAGGGCAGCGGAAAGCTGGATTGCTTCGCTGCGCCCGCAATGAAGGATAGCGCGTGGCCCTACGACTGGCCTCGCTCACGCCGGGCCATGGCCTGACGGATGTAGTCGAGCACGAGACGATGATCGTAGGGTTTGGACAGCCCCGGACCGTCGTTGCAAATTTTCCCGGCGCCCTCGACCGTTTTTCTTATCGAGCCCGCCAGAACCACTTCCACCGCCAGCTTCTCCGCTCTGATCCATTGGCGTAGAGCAAATCCGCTTCCCGGAGTAGTCATATCGGCGAGCACCAGCTCGATGCGCAACTCTGGCGTCTTCAACGCGAGCATCGCTTCGTCGCCGTTCGCCGCCTCGAGAACCGTAAAGCCGCATTCGCGAAGATATTCCGCCAGGGGATGGCGGGCGATGATGTCCCCTTCGACCAGAAGAACGACGGTAGCGGGCGACGTCACGGCTCTATCCCTTCTGTTTCGTGGCGAGCGCCAGCTGCATCAGATCGTTCGCCGTCTTGATGAGCGGGTACGGCTTCTTCTTGATCGGTTCGGTCCATTCGCAAGGCTCGAAGTCACCAGAAGTGACGACAACTTCGAGAGCTGGAAATTGCCGTCTGACCCTGACGGCGAGCTCGGCGCCGGTCATCGAGCCGGGCATCCGGTAGTCAGTGAAAATCACGTCCACCGGTTCCCCGCCGGTCAGATACTGCCACGCTTCGTCGGCTGTTGCGGCTTCGATGACGCTGGCGCCGAGGTCCCGAAGCGCCTCGGCGATCGCAAAACGGATGAGGGGATCGTCTTCAGCGACGAGTATCCGGGCCGGCGCCGCTTGTGGCGCGGCTTCCGGCTCCCTTAGTGACTTCATCATCGCCCCCGGAGGACTGAGCTGAGCGATATCGGAAGTACTGGCGACGCGGAAAAGTTCCAGCCAGTTGAATAAGCGCGACTCGAAGCCATATCCCTCGGCTGCGGGAGGCGACGAGGAATTATGCGCCTGCTCCGACAACCGCGGACAGCGCGCCGACGAGGACCACCGATGCCTACCCCAACCGACGACGCCCCGGCCGGCCCTTTGGCTGCGCTATTTTCGCCCGGCGCGGGACCCGCGCGGAGCGGGGAACCCATGCCAGCGGCGGAAAGCGCGGGCAAGGCCAAAGACCCGGTTTGCGGCATGAGCGTCGATCCGGCTACCGCGAAGCATCGGGCGATCCACGACGGCCAGGACTACTTCTTCTGCGGCCCCGGTTGCCGCGCAAAATTCGTCGCCGATCCGAGTAAATATCTGGCCCCGTCACCTCCGAAACCGCCCGAGCCGCCAGGGACGATCTTCACCTGCCCGATGCATCCGGAAATCCGCCAGCAAGGCCCCGGCTCGTGTCCGATCTGCGGCATGGCGCTGGAGCCGGAACAGGCGACCGCGGACGCGGCGCCGAACGAGGAACTGCGCGATATGACGCGCCGGTTCTGGATCGGCGCCGCGCTCGCGTTGCCGGTCTTCGGCCTCGAAATGGCGAGTCACGTCCTGAACTTGCACGAGGTCCTGAGCGCCCGGACGTCAACCTGGATCCAGTTCGCGCTCTCGACGCCCGTCGTCCTATGGGCGGGTTGGCCGTTCTTCGTCCGCGCGGCGCGATCGATCGCCACCCGCAACCTCAACATGTTCACGCTGATCGCGATGGGAACCGGCGTCGCGTGGGGCTACAGCGTCGTCGCGACGTTTGCGCCCGGTCTGTTTCCGCCGGCCTTTCGCGGCGCGGACGGCGCGGTCGGGATCTATTTCGAGGCGGCGGCGATCATCACCGTGCTCGTCCTGCTCGGACAGGTGCTGGAGCTGCGTGCCCGCCAGCAGACGGGCGGCGCGATCCGCGCGCTTTTGAACCTCGCGCCCAAGACCGCGCGCCGGATTCGCGCGGACGGAAGCGACGAGGACGTCGACCTCGACCGCGTCTCGGTCGGCGATCGCCTGCGCGTGCGGCCGGGCGAAAAAATCCCGGTCGACGGCGAGATCGTCGAAGGGCATAGCGCGATCGACGAATCGCTGCTGACCGGCGAATCTATGCCGGTCACGCGCGGAAGGGGCGAGCGCGTGATCGCTGGCGCCCTCAATCAGAGCGGCGCCTTCGTCATGCGCGCGGACAGGGTCGGACGCGACACGGTCCTGGCGCGGATCGTGCAAATGGTCGCTGAGGCGCAGCGCAGCCGCGCGCCGATCCAGCGGCTCGCGGACCGGGTCGCCGGCTGGTTCGTCCCGCTGGTGATCGCGGTCGCCGTCCTCGCCTTCGCGGC
>DASXYQ010000074.1:0-7793 GCA_036502445.1 Roseiarcus sp.
CCCGCCTGCGCGCAGCCGACGCTGGCGCGAAGCCCCGCGCCGCCGGCGCCGACGACGATCACGTCGAACGTGTGGTCCGTGATCGGATAGGCCTTCTGTCCGATCGCGGGAGCGCTCGCTCCGTTGGAGCCGTCCGTCGCCATGCTCAACCCTTCAAACGAAGCCGACGCGCAGCACCGCGTACATGCAAATCATGCCCAGCGCGACGGCGAAAAACGCATTGGCGATCAGCGCCCATTCCCGCAATTGTCCATGCAGGTAATCGAGGATCACCGACTTCATGCCGATCTGCATATGGTAGACGCCCGCCAGAATAAAAAGCAGCAGGACGATCGCAGGCAGCGGCTTGCCCAGCTCCGCGCGCACCCCGTTGTAGTCCTTGCGGAGCAGCGAAAGCACGAGCCAGACAAAACCGAAGGTCAGCGGCACGAGCGCGATTGACGTCAGCCGCAATCGCGCCGTCTCCTCCGTTCCCAGATGCGCCGAGCCGAGCAGGCGAACGCGGCCGAGCGGGGTACGGTAGGATTTCTCGGAATTCGACATTTGCTCTTCACCTTACCGCGTAGGCTATGATCCAGACCGCGATCGTCAGTGCGAAGCCTCCGATCAACGTCGCCTGCGCCATTTGTTCGCGTTGCGGGTCATCGAGGCCATAGCCCGCGTCCCAAAGGGAATGCCTGACGCCGCCGAGCATGTGGTGGAACAGCGCCCAGGTGAAGCCGAACAGCACCAGGCGGCCGAAGATCGAGAAGATGAAACGCGAGAATGCCCGGAAGGCGGACGCGTCCGTAGCTGCGGCGACGAGGAACCAGGCCAGCAGCAAGACGCCGACGTAGAGGCCGATTCCGGTGATGCGATGCGCAATCGACATCGCCATCGTCAGGGTGAACCTGTAGATGCCGAGGTGCGGCGACAACGGTCGTGCGCGCATCGGCTTGGGCGCGGTGGGGGACGTGGCCATTTTGGCGATTTCCTGAACTGTTCGCTGCACGACGTTTAGCGGTCGGGAAGCCGCGCCGCAATGATCGTCGGGACCATTGGTTCAATCCTTGAAGGCCTCGACCTCCGCGAGCGTCGGCGGGTTGGAGCCTTTTCGCGTGCAGGTGATCGCGGAGGCCTTCGCGGCGAAGTCGAGCCAGTCTTGCAGGCGCTCGCGGGTCGGCGGCTTGTCCTGGGCGCCCAGCGCGCCGTCCCGATCCATCGCCGACAGCAGGGCTGACATGAAGCTGTCGCCCGCGCCGACGGTGTCGACGACATCGATACGGGGAGCTGCTACGCTCAGACGCTCCGCGCCCATATAGGCGATGGCGCCGTGGCCGCCGAGCGTCGCGATGCAGAACATCGGGCCGCGGCCGGCCCAATCGCCGAGGGTGTCCTCGACAGAGCGGCCCGGATACAGCCACTCGAGGTCCTCCTCGCTTGCCTTGACGAGGCTGGCGAGCGCCACCTGCCGCTCAGCGAGCGAGACCACGCTGACCCTGTCCGGCGTCACCCGCGGCCGTATATTGGGATCGAAACTGGTCGTGGCTTGCTGGCGGGCGCGCGTCAGCGCTTCGACGGCGCGTTCGCCGTGGCGCGGCTCGAGGGCGGCCAACGAACCGACGTGGAGGTGCCGGGCGCCCGCCGGCCATTCCGCGGGAAACGGCCAGACGCCGTCGAAGGTCGTCGCATCGAGATAGAAGGCGTAGCGCGAGCCGGTCCGCGCGGTGCCGCGGGTCACGAAAGCCAGCATCGTCGGCCGGGCGTCGCGCGCGAGCAAGCTCAGGTCGACGCTCTCATCGGACAGCGCTCGCGCGAGTTTTTCGCCGTTCTCGTCGGAGGAAATCCGCGAGACGAAAGCTGTCGGCGCGCCCAGGCGGGCGAGACCGATCGCGACGTTGAAAGGCGAGCCGCCCATCAACGCGTCGTATCGGTCGTCCGCCTCGGGGTCGGGGATGAGGTCGATCAAAGCCTCGCCCGAAATCAGGATCATGACCGGCCCCCCTGTCCTCCTCGAATTACGCTAGGACATAGGCGGTCTTCACCGTCGTGTAAAACTCGACGGCGTAATGGCCTTGCTCGCGCGCGCCGAGGCTCGATCCCTTCCGGCCGCCGAACGGGACGTGATAATCGACGCCCGCGGTCGGCAGATTGACCATCGCCATGCCGGCTTCGAGATTGCGCTTGAAATGGGTCGCGTGTTTGAGGCTGGTCGTGCAAATGCCGCCGCACAGCCCGAATTCGGTGTCGTTGGCGAGCGTCAGCGCGTGGTCGTAATCGCGCGCCGGGATCATCGCCGCGACGGGGCCAAAAATCTCCTCGCGAGCGATCCGCATGTGGTTGTCGACGTCGAGGAACAACGCCGGGGCCATATAGAACCCCGGCGTTTCGCGATTGAGCCGCTCGCCGCCGAGCGCGAGCTTCGCGCCCTCGCCCTTGCCGATGTCGACATAGGACAGGTCCTGGTCGAGCTGGCCCTGATCGACGACCGGGCCGATATGAACGCCCGGCTTCAGCGCGTCGTCGACGACGAGCCCGCGCATGCGCTCGGCAAGCGCATCGGCGAAGCGCGCGTAGACGCCGCCGGTTACGATCAGCCGCGAGGACGCCGTGCACCGCTGACCCGTGGAGAAATAAGCGCCGTTCACCGCGCACTCGACCGCGGTCTTGAGATCCGCATCGTCGAGGACGACCAGCGGGTTCTTGCCGCCCATTTCGAGCTGGAACTTCCGCATCCTCTTCGTGCAAGCCTCGGCGACGCGCCGGCCGGTCACGACCGAGCCGGTGAAGGTGATCGCGTCGACGTTGGGATGGTCGAGCATCGTCTGGCCGACGACCGAGCCGCGCCCCATGACGAGGTTGAAGACGCCCTTCGGCGCTCCCGCGCGCACGATGATCTCGGCGAGCGCATGCGCGCACCCCGGCACCAGGTCGGCGGGTTTGAAGACGACGGTATTGGCGAAGGCGAGCGCTGGCGCGATCTTCCAGGCGGGAATCGCGATCGGGAAGTTCCACGGCGCGATGATTCCGACCACCCCGACGGCTTCGCGCATGATCTCGATTTCGACCCCCGGGCGCACGCTGGCCATTTTCTCGCCGGGAATGCGCAGCGTCTCGCCAGCGAAGAAGTCGAATATCTGCCCCGCGCGCCCGACTTCACCGATCGCCTCGGGCAACGTCTTGCCTTCCTCGCGCGCCAGCAATCGGCCAAGTTCCTCGCGGCGAGCGAGAATTTCCTGGGAAACGCGCAACAGGATGTCGTGCCGCTCCTGTGGCGTCGTGCGCGACCACGCGGGGAACGCGGCTTTCGCCGCCGCGACCGCCGCTTCGGTCTGAGCGGCGTTCGCATAGGCATATTCGCCGACGATGTCGTTGGTGTTCGAGGGGTTGACGTCGCGCGTCACGGCGTCTCCGGCCACCCATTCGCCGCCGATGTAATTCTTGTGGACTTCGCTCATGGCGTCCTCGTCGTTTCCCTGATGAGCCTGAAGGCGATCCTTCTATATAAGCCCTCTTCGCGCAAGGTTGCGCATCAAGCCGGCAAAGCCGAAGTCCCAGCGCGGGCATTCATGCGCGTGTCGCATGCGATTGACCAGACGTCCGAGCTTGTCGGCGCTCACGGCGACCACGTCGCCTGGCTTGTGGGTGAAGCCCTTGCCGGGCGCGTCGCGGTCGGCGACGGGCGCATACATCGTGCCCAGAAAGAGCGCCGCGCCGTCGGGGTAGTCGTGATTCCGGTCGACCAGTTGCCCGGCGAGATCGGCGGGATCGCGGCTGATCCGCCGTATCGAGGAACCGCCCTCCAGCCGAAACCCGTCCTCGCCTTCGATCACCAGCGAAATATCCATCGTCCTGACGTCGTCGAGACTGAACGTTTCGTCGAACAGACGCAGGAACGGGCCGACGGCGCAGCTCGCGTTCTGGTCCTTCGCCTTGCCCAGCAGCAGCGCGCTGCGGCCTTCGAAATCGCGCAGGTTGACGTCGTTGCCCAGGGTCGCGCCGACGATCGCGCCGCTGGAGGCGATCAGCAGCACCGCTTCCGGCTCCGGATTGTTCCAGTGCGAGGCGGAATGAAAGCCCGCTTCGGCGCCCGCGCCGACCGCCGACATCGGCTGCGCCTTAGTGAAGATTTCGGCGTCCGGACCGATGCCGACCTCGAGATATTGCGACCAGGCGCCTTCGGCGATGAGGGCGTCCTTGAGCTTTTGCGCTTCGGGCGATCCCGGCTTCAATGTCGAAAGATCAGTTCCGATCAGCTTGGCCATCTCTTCGCGCGCCCGCTCGGCGCCCGCGCGGTCGCCGCGGGCGCGCTCTTCGATGACGCGCTCCAGCATCGAGGCGGCGAATGTGACGCCCGCGGCCTTGACCGCCTGCAAATCGATCGGCGCAAGCAGCCAAGGTCGATTGGCGTCGCGGGATTCGAGCGGCGTGTTGGCAAGGATGTCATCCAGCGAGCCCAGACGCTCGCCCTTGGCCGCACGCAAGGCGTTCGCCGCGCTGGGCGCCTCGCAGAGGTCGCGCGAGGTCGCGAAGGCCGCGCTGACGTCGTAAACGCCCTCGGCCCGCAATGCGACGACCGACGGACCCTCGACATCGGGCCGCCAGACCCGTCCAGCCAGAGCACCGGCGAAGCCGTCGAGAGGCAGAGTAGCCGCTTCGGTCAAACCCATCGACTTCATGCCGGTCCTCCCTGGCGCCTTCATTGCGATTGACGGCGGCGCGCCGCCTCTCTAGCCTCTAACATGTCAGCAGGGAAGGGGGGCGACGTCGGGGAGCGAGCGAGTCTCGCCTCCTTGGCGTCAGATCGAAGGCGACGATGGGCGAGCGCGCCAGCAGCAAGGCGGAACAGGTCTACGAGGCCGTCAAGGAGGCAATCCTTTCTGGCGCCCTGGAGCCGGGCGAACCCATAGACAAATTGGCGCTTTGCGAGTCGCTGGGGGTCTCGCGCTTTCCCGTTTCGGCCGCGCTGAGCCGTCTCGCGTTCGAACGGCTCGTCCTGGTCGAGCCGCAACACGGCTCTTTCGTCGCGCGCATTTCGGCCCAGGATGTGCGCGAGCGGTTGTTCATTCGTCGCGCGATCGAAGGCGAAATCGCGGCCGAGGCGGCGCGACGGCTGAAAAACGCGGGCCGGGAGGCGCTGGAGGAAAATCTGCGCGAGGCGGCGACCGCCGCCGAATCGGGCGATCGCCCGCGCTTCTATGCGCTCGACGTCGGTTTCCACGCCGCCTTGACGACTCATCTCGGTCTCGAACGCAGCGGCGAGATTCTCGACGGGATCAGGGCGCATCTGGAACGGGTGCGCCGATTGTTGATGACGCCGCGCGGGCGATTGCAGGCGACGATCGATGAACACGCCGCTATCGTGGAGGGGATTCTGATCGGCGACGCCCGCAAGGCTCGCACGGCGATGGAGGCGCATTTGTCGCAAATGACGGTTTTGGTCGAGAAATTCGCGGCGGAGCGGCCCGAAATGTTTTCCACTTAGTAGGCCGGCGAATGGCGAGTGGCGAATGGCGAATAGGGAGAAGAAGACCTTTTCCACTCGCCATTCGCCACTCACTATTCGCCTCAGTGTTCGCCTCAATGTCCCAGATGGAAGGAATAGACATAATGAGCAATCCGCGCGCCCTGCGCCTCAACTCCGAAGACAATGTCGTGATCGCGGTCGACGAGATCCGCCCCGGGGATGTCCCGGAGGGCGCGCCGCCCGCGAGCGAACGCGTTCCGCGCGGCCACAAGATGGCCAGCGTCGCTATCGCGGCCGGCGCCCCGGTGCGCAAGTTCGGCCAGATCATCGGTTTCGCCTCTAAGCCGATTCAACCGGGCCAATGGGTGCACGAGCACAATTGCGTGATGCAGGACTTCGAGCGCGACTATCACTTCAGCGAGGACGCGCGGCCGGTCGCGTTCCTTCCGGGTCCGGAGCAGTCGACGTTCCAGGGCTATCGGCGCGCCAATGGCAAGACCGGCACGCGCAACTATCTCGGGATCCTGACCTCGGTGAATTGCTCGGCGACGGTCGCGCGCCTGATCGCACGTGAGGTCGAGCGGTCGGGAATGCTGGAGGATTATCCCAACGTCGACGGCATCATCCCGCTCGTGCACGGCACGGGCTGCGGCATGGCGGCGAAGGGCGAGGGCTTCGAGACGCTCAAGCGCACGCAATGGGGCTACGCCGGCAATCCCAACATGGGCGGCGTCATCATGGTCGGGCTGGGCTGCGAGGTTTTCCAGATCGGCCGCATGAAGGAGGAATACGGCGTCGTCGAAAGCGATCTTTTCCAGAGCATGACGATCCAGGCGACCGGCGGCACGCGCAAGACCGTCGCGGCCGGGCTGGAGCGCGTCGGGGCGATGTTGCCGATCCTCGACAAGGCCCAGCGCGAGACGACGCCGGCGAGCGAATTGATGGTCGCCCTGCAGTGCGGCGGCTCCGACGGCTATTCCGGCATCACCGCCAATCCCGCGCTCGGCGCGGCGGCGGACATCCTGGTGCGCAACGGCGGCACCGCGATTCTTTCGGAGACGCCGGAAATCTATGGCGCCGAGCATCTTTTGACCCGCCGCGCGGCGACGCCGGAGATCGGCCACAAGCTGGTCGATCTGATCCATTGGTGGGAGGACTACTGCGCGCGCAACGGCGGCGAGATGAACAACAATCCCTCGCCCGGCAACAAGGCGGGGGGTTTGACGACCATACTCGAGAAATCGCTCGGCGCCGCGGCAAAGGGCGGCACGACGCCGCTGAACGGCGTCTACCACTACGCGGAGCCCGTCACCGCCAAGGGCTTCGTCTATATGGACACGCCCGGCTACGATCCTGTCTCCGCGACCGGGCAGGTGGCGGGCGGCGCCAACGTGCTCTGCTTCACGACGGGGCGCGGCTCCGCCTATGGCTGCAAGCCGACGCCCTCGATCAAGCTGGCGACGAACAGCGAAATGTATCGGCGGATGGTCGAGGACATGGACATCAATTGCGGCGACGTGCTCGACGGCGTCTCGATCGAGGAGAAGGGGCGAGAGATTTTCGAGCGCATTCTCGCCGTCGCGTCGGGAGAGCGCAGCAAGTCCGAGTCGCTCGGCTACGGCGAGGCGGAATTCGCGCCTTGGCAGATCGGGGCGACGATGTGAGGGGTAGAGGGTCTAAGGCGACCGCGAGAAATAAGCGCGCCGATCTGAGGTTCAGGTTGCTGCGCAGAGCCGCGGAGGATTCCGCGGCCGCGAACCTGATGTGCGTATTTCGAGCATGCTCCCGTTCCCCAACGGTCGGCTCCCGGGCGGCTTGGCCGCGATCTAATTCACAGCCCCCTGGCGTGTCGAATTCCCTGCTGGTAGGGAAAAATGCAGGGAATTTCGGCGATTCGGCCTTTTTCCACGAAAATTCGTGTCAAAAACATTCGCGAATCCAGCAGTTTGCAGCTGAATTCCCTAAGCGGCACGCAGGGAATTAATTCGGGCGAGCAGGGAATCAGATCTGCCGAGCAGGGAATTCGGCGCAAAATCGATCCACGCGCCAACATTCTCTAAATGCGTGAAGGTCATTTTCATAGTGGCTAATAAAGTAATCAACCAAAAGCTTGATTAAATAAACCGGTCCATTCGCATTATCACGCACGGCGAGCCGACGGTCGGGATGAAGCGTTAATTCCGGGCCGCCGCCTAACGCCCCGGCGCTAGGCGGAATTGGTGCAGTTGAAGTGGTTGTTCACCTGCCTGCCATGCGTGACGCCGCACCCTTGCCTGCTTAGCCGCGGGCTGTCCCGGCGGATGCACGATGATTTCGACATCGCAGCCCAGACGGGTAAGTGTGGCCA
>DASXYQ010000075.1:0-8309 GCA_036502445.1 Roseiarcus sp.
GGCATCGTCGCGGAGTGCCACCTGGCCGACCCGGACGCCGAAGCGGTGCTCGAAAGGCACATGCAATATGCCAACGTTCGCGGCGTTCGCGATTTCGGCAACGGCCGCTATCTCGTCGATTCGGCTTGGCGTTCCGGCTACCAATTCCTCGAGCGCCATAGCCTCGTCGCTTGCATCGACACGCGCATTCAGTTCTTCGACGATCTCATCGACCTCGCCGCCGCTTTCCCCAACATCCCGATCTGCGTCGATCATTGCGCGATCCCCGAGGCGCGCGACGACGGTTATTTCCGGCGCTGGTCGGCGGCGATGCGGGCGCTCGAGCGGGCGGAGAACGTCGTCATGAAAATCTCCGGCCTCGGCATGATGGATCGGCGGTGGACGATCGACTCGCTGCGTCCCTGGGTCCTCGGGAGCATCGAGGCTTTCGGCGTGGATCGCGTCGTGTTCGGGAGCAACTGGCCGGTCGATCGCATGTTCAGCTCCTATCCGGACCTGATCGATGCTTACGCCGCCATCATCGGCGGCTTCACGAAGGACGAGCAGACGAAAATGTTTTCGCGAAACGCGGAGAGGCTGTTCCGAATCTAAGCCCTGTTGCCCGCCAAAGCGGGCGTCCAGACTTGGCCGCGCGTACTGCGGCGCTGGATTCCCGCTTGCGCGGAATGACATCGAAACCTTTTAAGGTGAACGGAGCCAGCATGATCCGGCGCGTCAGTTTTATCAGCCGCAAGGCAGGGCTCAGCCAGCAGGAATTCCTCGCTCACTGGTTCGGACGTCACGCGGAGCTCGTCCGCCAGCTGCCCGAGTTGCGCGGCTTGCGCTTCACCCGGGTCGATCGTTGCGCGCCGGAAAGCGCCGCCTGGGACGGGCTCGGCGAGACGTGGTTCGACAGCATCCCGGATTCCGACCGCGCGTTCGCGACGGAACCTTGGCGTGCGTTGCTGCTCGAGGACCGCGAGCAATTCATCGGCGAATCGCAATCCTGCTACGTCGAGGAGCCGGCGGGATTTGAGCCGCCCGACGCGGGGATGTCATGAGCTTCAACCTGGCCTCCGGCCTCGAGGGAAAGCGCGTCCTCGTGACCGGGGGCGCCGGCGGCATCGGCCGCGAAGTCGCGCTGGCCTTCGGCGCGGCTGGCTCTCGCGTCGCGGTGCTCGATCTCGACCAAGAAAAGGCGGACTCGGTCGTCGCCGAAATGCAGGGCGGCCCACATTTGCCGCTGGCCGCGGATCTTCGCCCGGTCGCCGGTCACGCCCGAATCATCGCCGCCGTCGTCGGCGCCTTCGGCGGGCTCGACGTGCTCGTCTGCGCCGCCGCGGTCCTTGTTCGCCGCTACAGCGTCGACGAAGTCACCGAGGCCGACTGGGACTTTCAGCACGAAGTCAATCTCAAGGCGACATTCTTCCTCAACCAGGCCGCCGCGCGGGTTTTCCGGACGCAGGGCCGTGGCGGCCGCATCATCAACTTCACCTCGCAGGGCTGGTGGAGCGGCGGCTTCGGCGGCTCCGTTGCGTACGCGGCCTCCAAGGGCGGCGTCGTCTCGATGACCCGCGGCCTCGCCCGTTCATTCGGCCCGGACAAGATCACGGTGAATGCGGTCTCGCCGGGCGCCGCCGACACGGCGATGATGCGCAGCGGCATGACCGACCAGCAACTGGCCGGCGTCGTCGCCGCCATCCCGCTCGGCCGCATGGCGGCGCCTTCGGAGCTGGCGGGGACCGTGCTCTTTCTGGCGTCCGATCACGCCGCCTATGTCACGGGAGCGACGATCAACGTGAGCGGCGGCTGGTTGATGTATTGAGTGGGAACATGGCGGATTCGCTTCCGGGGCGCGTCGCGGAGTTTTTCGGCGTCTAAGAAACTCGGGAGTTGAACCATGCGCATCCATGCGATTCAGACCGGGGCGGTCCAAATCAAGAATTCGCAGATCGTCGGCCGGGGTCACGGCGTCGCACGGCGGATGGCGCCTCTGTTCGACGAAAATTGGTCGGACTGGCTGCCGGTCTACGCCTTCGCGATCGAACATCGCGACGGCGTGATCCTGGTCGATTCCGGGTCGAACGCGGGCTTGAAGAACTTGCCGCGCTGGCACCCCTATTTCCGCTATGCCGTGCGGTTCGAAATCGAGCGCGAGCAGGAGGCGGGGCCGCAGCTCCGCGCGCTCGGAATCGCGCCGCGCGACATCAAGACCGTCGTGCTGACGCACATGCACATCGATCACGACGGCGGCCTCGAGGATTTCACGGCGAGCGGGGTTCTCGTCAGCCCGGGCGAGCTGAAGGCCGCCTCGGGGTTCGCGGGCGAGATCAGAGGCTACCTGCCGAAACGTTGGCCTCGGGGCTTCGATCCACAGCCGCTGGCCCTCGCCGACGAACCCTACGGTCCTTTCCCGAAATCGCGGCGCTTGACCGTGGACGGCGCGGTGATAGCGATCCCGACGCCGGGCCACACGCGCGACCACCTGTCCGTGGCGGTCGAAGACGGCGGCGCCTGCGTAATTCTCGCGGGCGACGCCTCCTACAGCGAGGCCAGTTTGATCGCCGACCAAGTCGATGGCGTGAGCGGCGACGAGAACATCACTCGGGCGACGTTGACGAAACTTCGCGCCCTGGCGGCGAGCCGGCCGGTGATCTACCTGCCGACCCACGATCCCGAATCGGCCATGCGGCTGTCGCGTCGGAAGACGATCAGGGAGACAGAGAATGCGCCGCCCTTTCGAGAAGACGCGGGACAAGGCCGGTCATGAGGGTTGGGGCGGCAGAACTCGCAATTGCGGAACCCCCGCGGATGCGCCCTCAGCCGTAGAGCGCCGGCTTTTCCCGCAGGCGGATTTCGACCCGTTCTCCGGAACGGAGGGCCTCGAGCGCCGCCTCGGACGTGGTGGTGGCGACGTAGCCGTCCCAGGCGCTCGACCCGGCCGCGCCGCCCTCAGCTGCGGCGGCGAGCCAGTCGCGGAATTCGGCGTCGAAGGCGTCATTGAAGCGTTCGCGCCAATCGGCGGGAACCCGCCCCGAAAAGGCGCCCTGGCTCCTGACCACGATCGGGTTGCGCTCGGCCAGCGTCGCGACGCCGGTCTCGCCGACGACCTCGCCGCGGATATCGTAGCCGTAAGCGATGTTGACGGACGTTTCGATGGTGACCAGCGCGCCGAGGCGCATTTCCATCAGCGTGAACAGGGGATCGTCGAAGGGACCTCGCGAGTTGCGGCGCGGCGATTTCACGGTGACCGCGACCGGCTCGTCCCCGAGCAGAAATCTCGAAATATCGATGTCGTGCACGGCCGTGTCGTTCAACGCCATTTCGCTGACGAAGTGGCCGGGCATCGACGCGTTGCGGTGCACGCTGTTGAAGATCAGGGGGGCCCCGATCGCTCCGCCGGCGATTGCCGCCGCGAGCGCGCGGTACTGCGCGTCGAAGCGGCGCATGAAGCCGACCTGAACCAGGCGGCGCCCGAGCGCCGCTTCCGCATCGAGAATCGCCGAGCCATCCGCTCGAGTCGTTGCCAGCGGCTTTTCACAGAACACGGGCTTGCCCGCCTCGAGCGCAGCGAGAACGTAAGCCGCATGGGTCGGCCCCCACGACGTCACGACGACGGCGGCGACGTCCGCGGCGGCGATCAAATCTTTGCCCGTGGCATAGGTTTTCGCGCCCGGCGTGCGAGCGGCCACTTCTCGAGCCCGCGCCGGATCGACGTCGCTGACCGCGACGATCCTCGCCCCCGCCAGGACGTTCGTCAGGCGATGGATGTGCTCCCGCCCGATCATCCCGACGCCAATCACGCCGACGTTCAAAGTCATCCCTCGCTCCCGAAATTCGCAGCGGCTACTGACACCTCGGCTCCCCTCCCCGTTCTTCCGGGGAGGGGCCGGGGGTGGGGCCGTCCGGAGAGTGTAGGAGGCCCGAGAGATTTCCGGAAGCGGAGCGCGCCCCACCCCCTACCCCCTTCCCCGTAAGAACGGGGAGGGGAATGCCCACCGCCAAACGATCGCTTGTCTGGGCGGGCGCGATGTGGCTTGCTCGAGCTCGGTATAGCGAGGGAGACAATTCGTGCCTGATCCGACCCTGTGGGGATTGTTCGTCGTCGCGTCGGTCGCGCTGCTGCTGACGCCCGGCCCGGCCGTGCTCTATATCGTCGCCCGCTCGGTCAAGCAGGGGCGCGCAGCGGGGCTCGTCTCGGTGCTCGGCATCCATCTCGGGACGGCCGTGCATATCGCAGCGGCGGCGGTCGGGCTCTCCGCCCTCATCGTTTCGTCGGCGTTCGCGTTCGCGATCGTGAAATATCTCGGCGCCGCCTATCTCATCTGGATCGGCATCCGCACATTCATGGCCAAGGACCCCCCTCCCGAAGCGCCGGCGGCGGCGGCCGAACCGCTGCGCCGCGTCTTCCGCGACGGGTTCGTGGTCAATCTCTTCAACCCGAAGACCGCGATCTTCTTTCTCGCGTTCCTGCCGCAGTTCCTTGATCCCGCGCGCGGAGCGCTGCAAGCTCAGATTCTCTTGCTCGGCCTGACCTTCATGGGGCTCGGCGTCATGAGCGACGCGATGTACGCGCTGGCGGCCGGCGCCGCCGGCGATTTCGTCCGCCGCAACCGGCGCTTCCTGCGCTGGCAGCGCTGGTTCGCCGGCGGCTCGTTCGTAGGTCTCGGCGTCACGGCGGCGTTCGCGACGCGCAAGTGACGCGGGTCGGTCAAGAGGACGGGGCAGCAAGCCAGCCGGTCAACGGCTTTCTTCGCCGTCGACCGCCCCGCCCGTCCGCCACCGTCACATTCTTGGGCTCTGCGGGGCAGACGCGACTTGCTGATTCACGGCGTCGAACCGGCTCTTCTGATCGGCGCGGAGCGAAGCGTAGAAGCGCTGCAGCGCGGGCCGCACCGTCTCCACCCCGCGCAGCATGGCCTGCAAGCGGTCGCGTACCGCCTGGAGCCGCCCTGGCGGCGTCATCGGCGGTTGGGCCGGACAACTCGCCAGGATCGTTTGATCCGCCTCGTTGGCGGCGTCGCGCAGGGCGTCGAGGTCGGAGCGCTGCTGCGAGTCTGGCTGCACCGCCTTTTCGATCTTATCGACGGGAACAGGGGGAACTGCGTTCTGCGGGCCGCAGACCTCTGCGAGGCTCGCGGGCTTCCCGGCCTGCTCCCAATTTTGGCCGAGCGTGTTGAAGCGGGCCTTCTGCTCGTCGGTCAAGGACGAATAGAAGTCATTCAGTGGCGTTTGCAGGATATCCACTGCTTCAATCATGTCCTGGAGCCGCGCTTGCACGGCATCGAGCCGTTCGAGCGCGGTCGCAGGCATCTGGGTGGCGCAGGACTTGCGCAGCACCTTCTGGGCCGCGGCCTCGGCCGCCTTCAACGCGTCAAGCTTGGCCTGCTGCTCCGAATTCGGATGAACGGTTTTGACGATCTGGTCGATCGGGATCCCTCCGCCCGCGGGATCCGCCGAGACGCAGAGGCCGGCAACCGCCGAAGCCGGGACCGAGGCGTTTGCTTGCGGACTTCCCGCGACCGGCGGCGCGCCGCCGCTCGCCCCGACATAGGCGCTACCGGCGCCGTAAGGGACCAGCACGCCGGCGAACAGATCGTCGTAGCCGTAGGCCCAGAACGGATCGTAGCCGGGCCCGTAATCGCCGTACGGCCAGAACGCGTAATCGAAAAGGTCGTCATAGGCGTAAGGCCAGAAGACCGGTCCCGCCCAGCCGACGAAGCCGCGTCGAAAATCGCGCGCCCCGAATTGCCCGTGCTCGAAACGTCCGCCTTCGCGATTTCGGCCAATTGCGTCCGCGCCAGTCCGACCCGAGGGCTCTCGGCCAGTGTCCCGGCCAGCGCCCGCGAACTCGTGCCCCGCCGGGCTCGCCCCAAAGCGGTGACCGCCGGCGAATTCACCGCCCGCGTGGCCGAAACCGCCCGCGCCTGCGAAGGAGCGGTGCATCCCAAAGCCGTTGCCGTGGCCGTGGCCGAAGGCGAAATGCCGCATGCCGAAGTGCGAGCCGCCGAAGTGGCTGAAGCGGGCGCCGCCAAAATGGCCCCCGCCCAAATGCGCGCCGCCGAAATGGCCCCCGCCAACATGCATGCCGCCAAAATGGCCCCCACCAAAATGCATACCGCCGCCTCCGAAGCCCCCTCCATGGAAGCCGCCACCCCCCATATGGAAGCCCCCGCCGCCTCCTCCATGAAAGCCCCCGCCCCCTCCATGGAAGCCCCCGCCCCCTCCAGCCCGGATTCCGGCGGCGGCGGCCGTATCGATGGCCAAACTGGCCGTTCCCAGAAGCAGAGCGGTCGTGAGCGATGCAGCAAGTTTGCTTTTCATGACATGCCTCCATCGCCTGTCGAACACCATGCGGACGGAAGGGGACAGGCGGGAGCGAATGGCTGTTCCGGCCGCAATGACGCGCTTCGCTTCGAGGCGACCGCGAAGACGCGGTCCGCCTGAGGAGCTAGCCGCATGGAGAAGTCGCGGGCTGTGGCGACGCGAAGCGGCGCAGGCCCGAAAAGACCTCGCGCTTTAAACGTGTAAACGCGGCGCTGGGGTGCGCGGTTCCCGCTACGTGGATCGAAACCTCACCTAAAAGAGCGGACCGCGCGCGTAAACGCGCAATTCACCTCGCGGACACGAGCACGGGGGCATGACGAGCGGCAGCGCCAACGCAAGTTCCCAGAGCATCGAAGGGAAGGGAGACTGGCCATACGCCCCGTCAATTCGCAGAGCTACCCGATCGTTGCTCCGCGGGCTTGCTGGTCCGGCTCAGATTGGAGGCGGTGTTGATGAGGGCGATATGCGACAAGGCCTGAGGGAAATTCCCCACCAGCCTCTGCGCGCGTGGATCGTATTCCTCCGACAGCAGGCCGACGTCGTTGCGTAGCTCGAGCAGGCGCTCGAACAGCCGGCGCGCATCTTCGCGGCGCCCCAGTAGCACGAGATTATCGGCGAGCCAGAAACTGCAAGGTAGAAAGGCGCCCTCCGCGCCCGGCACCCCGTCACGGTGGGCGTCCGTATCGTAACGCATCACAAAGCCGTCCTGCATGAGGTTGCGCTCTATGGCCTCGACCGTGCCTCGTATCCGGGGATCGTCGGCTGGCAGAAATCCGACGAGCGACATGAGCAAGACGCTGGCGTCGAGTTCGCTGGAGCCGTAGCTCTGCACGAAAGCGCCGATTTTCGAGTTGAACGCCTCGCGGCAGACCTGGTCGTGGATTTTTGCACGCGTCGCTCGCCATGCCTCTAGAGGGCCCTCGAGGTTGAACTGTTCGATCGCCTTGACAGCGCGATCGAACGCCACCCAGGCCATGACCTTGGAATGTGTGAACTGCCGCGGATCGCCGCGCACTTCCCAGATGCCGCGATCCGGCTGGTCCCAAATCGTCTCGAAGTGCTTCAAGAGCTGCCGCTGCAGCGCCCAACCCGACTCGTCTGGCGCTATGTTTCCTATCCGCGCCTGATGCGCCGCATCCATCACCTCGCCATAAATGTCGAGCTGCATCTGTTCGGAAGCGGCGTTCCCGATGCGGACCGGCTTGGCGCCTTCGTAGCCGTCGAGCCATGGGATTTCCCACTCGGTCAACCGACGCTCGCCCGCTAGCCCGTACATGGTTTGCATTTGCGAGGGATCTCCCGCCATGGCCCGAAGCAGCCACGCCCGCCACTCTTTCGCCTCATCATAGAAGCCGCTGTTCATCAGCGCCAAAAGCGTAAAAGTCGAATCGCGCAGCCAGCAGAACCGGTAGTCCCAATTACGCGACCCGCCGAGCTCTTCCGGCAGAGACGTCGTAGGCGCGGCCACGATTCCGCCGGTAGGTTGATAAGTGAGAGCCTTCAAGGTGATGAGCGAGCGAATCACCGGCGCCGACCATTCACCGGCGCCGTGAAACTGGCTCGACCATCCGGTCCAAAAAGCTTCGGTATCGGCAAGAGCCGCGATGGGATCGATGGCGGCAGGAATCTCGAGATGCGATTGGCCGTAGGTGAGAACGAACGGGACTGTCTCGCCCGCGGATACAATGAATTCGCCGACGGTTTTCCGATCCTCGCCGCGCAGCGGAACCGGCGTTCGCAGGACAGCCATATCCGGCCCCGCTATGGCGCACAAAGTTCCATCATCGCGGGTCGTTACCCAGGGGACCAAAGACCCATAGTCGAATCGAATGATCAGTTCCGTGCGCATCGCGACGCTGCCGCGCTTCCCGACGACGATCCGCACCAGATCGGACGTGGTGCGGCGCGGCGGCATGAACTCTATCAGTGTCGCGGCGCCGTCTTCGGTTTCGATCTCCGTCTCGAGGATCAGCGTATTTTCGCGATATCGGCGAGCGGTCTCT
>DASXYQ010000076.1:0-4622 GCA_036502445.1 Roseiarcus sp.
CGGCTTAGTGGTCACGATTGACACGATGGCAACTTATCGCCTGGTCATCTTAGTGAGCTGCTCAAATCGCAATCCGACGCGCCCAAGAGCGCCGCGTCCCCGAGGGACTTAAAGCGGAAACCCAGGCGGTCCCGCAAGGTGGCGGACCGCGTGACGCAGCCCCTGGGTTGCTTCATCGCTTCGCGCCTCGCAATGACCAGCGTCGGTTCGTCACTTCTCTCCGCGCAAAAAATTGATGATGCCGGAGAAATCGTCGCCGGCGTGTCCCGCCGCGTTGAACAGTGCGTAGAGCTGCGCCGCCTCGGCGCCCAGCGGCGTGGTCGCGCCCGAGGCCAGCGCCGCCTCTTGCGCGAGCTTCAAATCCTTCAGCATCAGCGCCGCCGCGAAGCCCGGTTTATAGCCATTGTTCGCGGGCGAGGCCGGGACCGGCCCGGGCACGGGGCAATAGTTCGTCAGCGACCAGCTCTGGCCGGACGAGGTCGAGGCGACGTCGAACAGCGCCTGATGGGAGAGGCCGAGTTTCTCGGCGAGCACGAAGGCCTCGGCGGTGGCGATCATCGTCGCGCCGAGAATCATGTTATTGCAGATTTTCGCCGCCTGCCCGGCGCCGGCGTCGCCGCAATGGACGATGCGCTTACCCATCTTCTCTAGAATCGGCTTCGCCGCCGCGAACGCTTCCGCCGCGCCGCCGCACATGAAGGTCAAGCTCGCCGCCTTGGCGCCGCCGACGCCGCCGGAAACCGGAGCATCGATCGAGAGCAATCCGGCGCCCTTCGCCAGCGCATGCGCTCGGCGCGCGCTCTCGACATCGATTGTGGAGGAATCGATCAATAGCGCGCCCCTCTTCGCCGCGCCGACGATCTCGCTCCATACGGCGATGACAGGCTTGCCCGCCGGGAGCATCGTGATCGCGACGTCGGCCCGCGAAACCGCCTCGACGGCGCTGGCGGCGACGCCGACGCCCTCTCGCGCCGCCGCCTCCCGCAAGGCGGCGACGAGATCGACGCCAAGCACTTCGTGTCCCGCCTTGACCAGATTGGCCGCCATCGGGCCGCCCATGTTGCCGAGGCCGATGAATGCGATGGTGGTCATGGGAACGCCTTTCTGCTTGTTAGTTCGGCGCCAGCTTTCGGCCGACCCCCTCGAATGAAACGCGATGTGTGCAATTCACGGCGCCAACCCGTCATGGCCGGGCTTGTCCCAAGGGACAAGCCCGGCCATGACGGAAAATGGCGTGGAAAGCAGGAGCTTACTAGTTTGATTCTCGTTAGAGCCCTTCGCGAAGCGCCGGATGAGGGTCGGCGTAATTTCGACGACCCTCACCCGACTCCTCTCCCGCGAGAGCGGGAAAGGGGGTTCACCGCCGCCCGACCATTTCGCGCGCGATGATAACGCGCATGATTTCGTTGGTGCCCTCGAGAATCTGATGCACGCGCAGATCGCGCACGATCTTCTCGACGCCGTAATCGGCGAGATAGCCGTAGCCGCCGAACATCTGCAGCGCCTGATTGGCTACATTGAAACCGGTATCGGTGGCGAAGCGCTTCGCCATCGCGCATAGCCGCGTCGCGTCGGGCGCCTTGGCGTCGAGCGCCGCGGCGGCGCGCCAGAGCAAGGTGCGCGCGGCCTCGAGCTCCGTCTCCATGTCGGCGAGGCGAAACTGCAGCGCCTGGAATTCATCGAGCCTTTTGCCGAACGCCTTGCGCTCCCGCATGTAGGCGAGCGCCTTCTCGAGCGCCGATTGCGCTCCGCCGAGCGAGCAGGCGCCGATGTTGAGCCGGCCGCCGTCGAGCCCGGCCATCGCGATCTTGAAGCCGATGCCCTCTTCGCCCAGCCGGTTGGCGGCGGGCACGCGGCAATCCTCGAAAATCACCGCGCGGGTCGGCTGCGCGTTCCAGCCCATCTTGCGCTCGTTCGCCCCGAACTTCAGCCCCGGCGCACTTCCTTCCACCAGGAACGTCGAGATTCCGTTGGCTCCAGCTTCGCCGGTGCGCGCCATCACGACATAGAAGTCATGCTCATTTCCCGCGCCCGAGATGAATTGCTTCTGGCCGTTGAGCACGTAGGAATCGCCGTCGCGCGTGGCGCGCGTGCGCAGCGCGGCCGCGTCGGAGCCGGCTCCCGGTTCGGTGAGGCAATAGCTCGCCAGCCGCTCCATGCTGACGAGCCGGGGCAGGAATTCATGCCGCTGCTGGTCGGAGCCGAAAGCGTCGATCATCCAGGCGCACATGTTGTGAATCGAGATGAAGGCCGCGACGGCAGGGCAGCCGGTCGAAAGCGCCTCGAAAATCAGCGCCGCGTCGAAGCGCGTCATCGCGGAGCCGCCGACGTCTTCGCGCACATAGATGGCCGCCATGCCGAGCGCCGCCGTCTCGCGAATCACTTCTACGGGAAAGTGTTTCTTCTCGTCCCATTCGAGCGCATGGGGCGCCAGCCGGTCGTCGGCAAAGGCGCGCGCCATGTCCCGGATCGCGATGTGGTCCGCATCGAGGGAGAAAGCGTGCATTCCCGTCAGTCCTGTTCCTGGCCGCGCGGCTCCAGGCCCGAGCCGCGTCAGCCGCGCCGATCGAATCGCCAGTCTGGCCGGGCCGACTTGATCATCATCAATTCGGCGAGCGTCTGGCCAGTGACGATGCCGGCGATGGCGCCATCCGATTTGATCACGAAAAGCGTCCGCGCAATAGCGCTTTGTAGCCGTTCGAGCAAAGCCTCCGCGGGCGTTGCGAGGCTCACGCTCTCGACCGGGGACCGCATGAATGACGCGACCGGCGCCGAGCGGTCGTGGTTCGGCAGGGCAGCGAGGATGTCCTCCCGTGTGAGAATGCCGACCGGCTTGCTGAAGCTGTCGACCACCGGGAATTCGTGCTGCGCGGTCGACATCAGAGCCTCGACCGCCTGCGCGAGATTGGCTTCGATCGGGATCGCGGTGAAGCGCGTCTCCATCGCGTCGGCGGCGGTCAGCCCGCGCAGCGCTTCCTGCAGCGAGCTCATCCGCGCCTCCCCGGAAGCGGCGACGTAGATGAAGACTGCGATGAACAAGAGCAGCGGATTGCCGAACAGACCGAGAAAGCCGAATCCGAATGCGAGCGCCTGACCGATCGTCGCCGCCACTTGCGTCGCGCGCTGCGGGCCGAGCTTGATCGAGAGAAATGCGTGCAGCACGCGGCCGCCATCCATGGGAAAGGCGGGGATGAGGTTGAAGACCACGAGAAAGATGTTCGCCGCGGCGAGCCGTGCGAGCAGCGAAACTTTCGGGTCGTCGAGCTGCGACAGTCGCTCCGGCCCGATGTGGCCCAGCAACAAGATCAGCACGCCGCCGATCACGAGGTTCACGGCCGGGCCCGCGATCGCGACCAGGAATTCCTGCATCGGCTTCGTCGGCAGCCGCTCCAGGCTCGCCACGCCGCCGATCGGCAACAAGGTCACCATCGGCGTCTGGATGCCGAACCGGCGCGCCATGAGGATGTGGCCGAATTCGTGCAGGGTCACGCAGAGAAAGAGCAGCAGTATGAAAATCAAGCTGCTGAGCGCGGCGGCGGGGCCCCCCCGCTCCCAGGCGCTGAAGCCAATCCACGCCAGGAACAACAGGAACGTGATATGGATCTTGACGGCGGTCCCGCCGATGCGACCGATCGTGAGCGACCACGGCATAGAGGGCTCCCAACTCCGAGTGCGGTGCCCCGTCAGCCTTACACCTTTCGACACAACACGGGCAAAAGTCCGGCCGGCGGCCAGGCCGTGGCCGGGAGGGAGCTCATTGCAAAACCGCACGGGCTCGCGCGAACGTCTCTCTTTGAGGAGGGGCGCTCCCGGGAAATTGACGCGACATACCGCTGGCGCCGTTCGCGGCTTCGTTATATCCAGACCAACACAATCAGATCGGAATCGCGCTACAGGGAGCATTCTATGTCGCACGAACTGCAATTCTACATCGACGGCGCTTGGGTCGAGCCGGCGACGCCGAAGTTCCTCGATGTGATCGATCCCTCGAACGAAGATGCGTTCGCGAAGATTGCGATCGGCTCGAAAGCGGACGTCGACAAGGCCGTCGCCGCGGCCAAGCGCGCGTTCTCGACGTTCGGCTTCACGAGCCGCGAGGAGCGCCTCGCGCTGTTTCGCCGCATCGTGGCTGTATACAAAAAACGGAGCGCGGACTTGGCGCTCGCCATCTCCCGGGAAATGGGCGCCCCTCGAGGCTTTGCGTTGGAAATCCAGGTCGGCGTCGGCCTCTCCCATCTCGAAAAGATGATCGAGACGCTCGAGAACTTCGAGTTCGAGCGTCTCCAGCGCGGCTCGCTCGTCGTCAAGGAGCCGATCGGCGTCGTCGGATTGATCACGCCCTGGAATTGGCCGCTCAATCAGATCACCTGCAAGGTCGCGCCAGCGCTGGCGGCGGGTTGCGCCATGATCCTGAAGCCGAGCGAGATCGCGCCGCTCAACGCGATCATCTTCGCCGAGATTCTCGACGAGGCCGGCGTTCCCAACGGCGTGTTCAACCTCGTCAACGGCGACGGACCCACCGTCGGCCAGGCGATCGCCAGCCATCCCGACGTCGACATGGTCTCGTTCACCGGTTCGACCCGCGCGGGAATTCTCGTCGCCAAGGCGGCGGCCGACACGGT
>DASXYQ010000077.1:0-15402 GCA_036502445.1 Roseiarcus sp.
GAAGCCTCGCCCACTGGCCCCGCTGGCGAAAAAGTCGCGGGATCTTTTGTGTGTTCCCGGCGGCGTTATGCTGCGTCCCATGACGCGATCCGGTTGTGACGCTCTCCGACCTCACTGACGGTCCAATGCGAAAAGTGCGACCGCCGAGGCTTCCTGCCGGCGCTGGCCCCTACGTTTGTGAACCTGTCACGAAGCCGGTCTAAAGCTCTGAAGGCGGGAACCGACAAAATCCCTTCATCGGGCGCCCGTTCTTTGCCCCCGCTCCCTCCCCCCCCCCGGGGGGAACGCGGGGGCTTTTTTGCGCCGCTGCGTTCCCTCTTTGTTCGTTCCCTCCAGGCGTGCCGTTCGTAACGCTAGCAGTTCCAAGCGTTGGAATGGTGCTGCCAGACAGGATTGAACTGTCGACCTCTCCATTACCAATGGAGTGCTCTACCACTGAGCTACGGCAGCGATTCGCGTCGGGCGCCCTGAGCGGCCCGGCGACGGCGCGGAGCTTTTGCCATAGCGGCGCGGCCAACGCAACAATGCCGTCAAGCCGCGCCGATGCGCAGCAGGTCGTGAAAATTGACGATGCCGACGACTTCGCCGGCCTCGACCACCAGCAGCGCCTGGATCTTGCGGCTGATGATCTTGAGGGCCTCGGCCGCGAGCGCCTCCGGTGCGATCGTCCGCGGCGAGCGGGTCATCACCTCCTCGACCGGCGCATCCATCAAGAGGTTCGATTTGAGGTGCCGCCTGAGATCGCCGTCGGTGATGATCCCGGCGAGCCCGCCCTCGGGGTCGAACACGCCGACGCAGCCGAAACCCTTGGACGACATTTCGACGATCGCCTCGGCCATCTTCGCGCCGATCCGGATCCGCGGAACGCGATCGCCCGTATGCATGACGTCGCGGACATGGACGAGCTTGGCGCCCAGCTTGCCGCCAGGATGAAACACGCCGAAGTCGCGCGCCGTGAAGCCCTTGGCCTCCAACAGCGCCATCGCGAGCGCGTCGCCGAGCACGAGTTGCATCGTCGTCGAAGTCGTCGGGGCGAGCCCGTTGGGGCAGGCCTCCTCCGCGGCGGGAAGCACGAGGCAAATGTCGGCCTGGCGCCCGAGGGCGCTCTCCGGCCTCGCCGTCATCGCGAACAAGGGAATCGCGAAACGTTTGGCGTAGGTGACGATCGCGGCGAGTTCGGCCGTCTCGCCCGACATCGACAGCGCGAGCACGACGTCGCCGTTCTGAACCATGCCGAGATCGCCATGGCTCGCCTCGGCGGCGTGTACGAAGGTCGCCGGCTGACCGGTGGAGGCGAGGGTGGCGGCGATCTTCCGCGCCACATGGCCCGACTTGCCCATGCCCGTGACGATCACGCGCCCGGGCGCCGCGAGGACGGCCGCGACCGCGCGTTCGAACGCGGCGCCGAGGCCTGTGCCGCGCAACGCCTCTTCGAGCGCGGCGAGTCCCTGGCATTCGACCTTCAAGGTGCGGAGTGCGGATCGAATCGCGAAGGCGGCGCTCGGCTTCATCGCCGCTTCCTAGCATCCGGGAAAACGCAATGCACGTGTGGGCGGGGCGGCTTGGCCCACGGGGAAGACAGGCCCAGCGCGGCCTCGAAAAGCCTCAGTGTTTCCTCCAAACTATGCGTTTCCGGCATCGTCTACTAAACCTTTGTGTTGTGTATATCCTATTCAACACAACTTAAACTAGCATTAACCATGACGGCATAAACCCAGGAGGGTCCGGTCGCGCGGCCTCACCTGCGCGGGTGAGGAGCGCCTGTGCCGTCGGGCTCGCGCCCAATCGCTGGTTTTCTGCGCGTCGCGACGGCAGCGCTGGCGCTGACGCTCGCCGGCGCCGCGGCGGGGGCGCAAGAAGCAGATCCCCTCTCGCCAAACTACGGGGATCCGGGTTTGCGGGGGGGCCAGGAGGCCGTCCCGCCGGACAGCCGGCCGAGGCGGGGAGAGTCCGCGGAACAAGCCGCCAAGACCGAGACGAAGGCCGAGAAGAAAAAGGATGCCTCGCGTCTGCCGGCTTTGCAGCCATATCGCGGCGCCCAGCGCCTCGGATTGCGCGGCGGGCCGGTGGATATCGATCCGACCAAGGCGAGCCCATCCGGCGGGGCCCCGCCCGGCCCCACGATCGCGGCGCTTCCCGCCGCCCCGCCGCTGCGCAAAATTCCACTCGAGGACAAGCCGTACGATCCGCTGGGAGTGCGAATCGGCGACCTCAACCTGAAGCCCTATATCGAAGAGGATGGCGGTTGGGCGTCGAATCCCGCGCTCGTCGCCGGGCCGCCGAAGGGGTCCGCATTCGAGACCACCGAGGCCGGCGTGGCGTTGCAATCGGACTGGAGCCGCAGCGATGTGCACGGCGAACTGAAGGCCGGCTACACCGATTACTTCGAGGAGCCGGTTTTGAGTGCGCCCTATGGTTCGGGCCCGCTGGATGGCCGCTATGATATTTCGAAGGAGCTTTCCTTCGATGGGGAGGGGCGTTTCAACGTTGCCCCGGAGTCGCAGTCCTCGCTCGGCCTCGGTTCGAACTCGGCCGGCAGCATCAGCCCGCCGACGACGGTCGCGACCTACGGGGCGACCTTGGGCGGCGCCCAGAAATTCGGCGATCTGACTTTGGGGCTGCACGGCACGTTCGACCGCACGGCCTATCAGGGCGTCGTGCTGCCCGGCGCCGGAAACCTGGCGTTGGACGACAACAACGACGGGGGACTGCTCGCCCGCGCGAGCTACCGATTGAGCGAGGCGGTCTCGCCGTTCCTCGAGTTGGGCGTCGATCGGCGAATCTACGACTCGGGGACCGACGCCTCCGGCTACGAGCAAGATTCCAACGGCGAGACCGTGCGGGTCGGCGCGACGCTCGCGTTCTCGAAGATGCTGAGCGGCGAGGCGAGCGTCGGCTATGGCGCGCGCGAATATCAGGACCCGAGGCTACCGAATGCGAGGGCGCCCTTGTTCAACGCCTCGCTCGTCTGGTCGGCGACGCCGCTGACGACGGTCACCTTGAAGGCGCAGAGCGCGATCGCCGACGCGATCCTGGCGGGGGCCTCAGCGGACGTGACGCATAATTATACTATCGAAGTTTCACATGCGCTGACGCGACAAGTCACATTGGGCGCTTCGGCAAGCTACGCCACCGACCGTTATATCGGGGCGTCGCTCACGGATTCGACGACGACGCTCGCCCTCGTGACCGTGTATCATCTATCGCGCGACCTGGTGCCCAAGGCGAGCGCTTCGCGGCAGCAGTACGAGTCGAACACGCCGAATTCGAACTACGTCGACGACGTGTTCCTGCTGGGCGGGCGCGTGCAGCGGTGAGTGTATTCCCCTTCTCCCGCTTGCGGGAGAAGGTGGCGCCATAGGGCGTCGAAAGACGCCCGTCTTCGACGGGCTATGGCGCCGGATGAGGGCTCTCTCGCCGTGGCCAAGAGGAAGAGCCCTCACCCCAACCCTCTCCCGCGAAGAGCGGGAGAGGGGGTTTTCGAGCGCGACGCCCCTCTGGGACTTGACCTGGATATCGACTTGGCCATTCAAGCAACGCCGCGTTGAATTAGCGAGTGGTGGAAATGCAGCCACCCACAAGGTTAGAGGGGCAAACTCCGGGCGGTCCGAAATTGTAGCCGCGCTTGCTGAGCGTGGCCGTCGTAGAGCGGCTTGTTACCGAGAGTAGACCAAGCTGGACCAACGCGGTCAGCGACCGCGTCTACAGCAACGCCCGGACTTTTGCCCCTCTTGAATATAAAAGAACCGCGAATACCGAAATCGATGTGCCCCTCTCATCGGAAATCGCGGCTGAGAGCGCGCCGTCCAGCGGAGCTGTCGGTTGTTTTCGGCCGTCCACTAACGCCTCCGAGGCGCCCCTGGTCCGGTCGTGTCGTCGATGTGAAACAGCGCCGGATCGGGCTTGCTGACAAGGTCGATGTTGAACAGGGACACTACGGTCTGAAACCCCTGCGCGTCGATCACCGTCCATTGCTTCAACGCGAAAGACTCGGGTTCGAACACCAGCGCGATATCTGCCGTGCCGCCGAAGACGGCCTTGTCCTCGATCTCGATCGTCGCCGCGTTTTCTTCGACGTCGACGCGCTTGACTTTGGTGTCCTTGGCCAGGTCGATAGTGTCGGCCAGAAGGAATTTCAGCGGCGTCTGCGCGATGAAATAGAGGTCCTGCGTTCCCAGCTTCTGGTCGCGCACGGCGACCGAGCGGCCGTCGGCGACGATTTCGAGCTTTTGCGGCGGAGCGAATCTGAACAGCATCTTGCCTGGACGGGAGACATAGAGCTCCCCTTCCGAGCGCGTCCCGTCCGGCCCGATCTGCATAAAATCGGCGCTCATCACGCGCGCATCGTTGAAATAGGCGTTCGCCTTGGCGATCGCCTCGGCGGCGGTCATCGATGGCTTCGGCGCGTCCTTGGGGGGCTTGGCGCGCTTGGGCGCCGGAGCGTGGATATCGACAGGGGCGTCCTGTGCGAGGGCGTTTCGCGAGCCCGCGGTGACCGACAGGACGGCGCAGAAGAACGCGGGAACGATCGGAGTACGGCTGAGGATCATCGGGCTTCTTTCGCTTTCGCCGCCCGCGAATCGGCGAGCCGTCGGCGCCAAAAACATGCGCCTTCCCAAAATCTACGATCACGGGTTCGTGTGCTTATTTTGTGGCGGTCAGGCGGCGCGCCGCTTGACCCGGTCCCGGGTCGCGGCCGGCGGCTTTTCATCGAACAATTCCGCCAGTTTCTCCGTCATAGCGCCGCCCAATTCCTCCGCATCGACGATCGTCACCGCGCGGCGGTAATAGCGCGTCACGTCATGACCGATGCCGATCGCGATCAGTTCGACCGGCGAGCGCGTCTCGATCTCCTCGATCACATGGCGCAGGTGGCGCTCGAGATAATTGCCGGAATTGACCGAAAGCGTCGAGTCGTCGACCGGCGCGCCATCGGAAATCATCATCATGATCTTGCGTTGCTCGCCGCGTCCCAAGAGGCGCTGATGCGCCCAGTCGAGCGCCTCGCCGTCGATGTTCTCCTTGAGCAGGCCCTCGCGCATCATCAGCCCGAGATTTTTCCGCGCGCGCCGCCAGGGCGCGTCGGCGGCCTTGTAGACGAGGTGTCGGAGGTCGTTGAGGCGGCCGGGATTGGCCGGCTTGCCCGCCTGCAGCCAGGCTTCGCGGGCCTGTCCGCCCTTCCAGGCGCGCGTAGTGAAACCGAGAATCTCGACCTTGACGCCGCAGCGCTCCAATGTCCGTGCGAGAATGTCGGCGCAAGTCGCCGCCACCGTGATCGGACGCCCGCGCATCGAACCCGAATTGTCGATCAGCAACGTCACGACGGTATCGCGGAAGTCCGTGTCCTTCTCCCGCTTGAACGACAGCGGCTGCTGCGGATCGATGACAATGCGCGGCAGGCGCGCAGTATCCAGCATGCCCTCCTCGAGATCGAATTCCCAGGAGCGATTCTGCTGCGCCATCAGCCGGCGCTGCAGCCGGTTGGCGAGACGCGATACGACGCTGGAGAGATTCTGCAACTGCTTGTCGAGATAATCGCGCAAGCGCTGCAGCTCCTCGGGATCGCAGAGATCCTCGGCGTTGACGACCTCGTCGAATTTGGTCGTGTAGGCCTTGTAATCGGGCGCCCGCCTCTCGGCGCCGGACGAGGCCGGGGGACGGTTCTCCGAGGCTTCCTCCGATTCGCCGGCGTCGGCCTCGTCGGGGAATTCGGCCGAGGGCGCGTCGGCCGCCTCCATCGCGCCCTCCTCGAGTTCGTCGGCGGACTCGTCGGAGGTCTCCATTTCCATGGAATCCTTCGATTCCTGCTCCTGGCCCTCCCCGTCGGCGTCGTCGGCGTTGTCGGGCGGCGAATTCTCGTCCGTGGATTCCTCGGCCTCGTCGGCGTCGGCTTCCGACTCGCTCGCCATGTCGAGCGAAGCGAGCAGACGATGCACCGATTTGGCGAACGCTCGCTGGTCGAGCATCGCGCCATCGAGCCTGTCGAGTTCGGCGCCGGCCTTGCCTTCGACGTAGGGGCGCCAGAGGTCGACGATTCGATGTGCGCCGCCGGGCGGCTTCAATCCCGTCAACCGCTCGCGCACGAGCATCGCCACAGCTTCTTCGAGCGGCGCCTCGTCGCGGTCGCGGGCCTCGGCGAAGGCGCTCTTGTGATACCGGTCGTCGAGCATCGCGGTCAGATTCGAGGCGACGCCTTCCATCCGCCTCGACCCGATCGCCTCGACCCGCGCCTGCTCGACCGCGTCGAACAGCGCGCGCGCCGCCTGGTTTTGCGGCGCGTGGCGGCGATGAATCGCGTCGTTGTGGCAGGCGAGGCGCAGCGCCATGGAATCCGCGAGCCCGCGCAGGATCGCCGTCTCGCGCGGATTGGGCTTGCGCGGCGGCTCCGGCAGGCGCGCCTTGGCGCCGTCCGGGCCGACGACCAGCGCGGGCTTGTCGGCGGCGAACAGAATTTCCAGCTCGGGGCGCCGGGACATCGCGCGCGTGCACGAGGCGAGCGCCCGCTTGAACGGCTCGTTGGCCGTCTCGGGCTTGGCGGCGGGCTTGCGGTTGCTGGTCGGTTTGACGTCGATGGTCGGCATTCTCGGGTCTGGTCGGAATCTCGAGTCGGGAAGAGCGGTGCGGCCGTGATCTTATGTCGGGATATAGGCCGCGCAGTGCGGCGCCCGCAAGGCGCCGCCGCTCGGTCGTGGCGCCGACGGCGGAAGCCTCGGTTCGCCGGCCCGCTTGGGCCGAGGGGCAAGCAGGCGGCTTCGAAACGCTCCCCTCATTGCCGACCAAACCACAGCCCGACGTGCTCTCGGAGTGTGGCCCAGAGCACATCGCGTGGCCTGACGCGCGCTGGACAACCCCCCGAGTTCCCTTACATAATCGCCATGCGAAGGAGCATCCGGCGCAGACTCGCGAACCGGGGCCGTGACGCTTTCATATGGTGGTGGACTTTGCCGACTATTACCGCGGACTCAGTGCCGGTTACACGGACGCCATCCGGGCCAGCGATTTCAAGGCCAACATCGTGATGTTTTTCCTCTCGATCGTGATGGCTCCCGTCATCGGGTCGCATGACAAATATCCGCACTTCCTGACGTTGCCGGTTTTGATCAGTCCGTTCCTTGTGGTTTTCTTTTGTCTGTTCGTCGCGATCCTGCCCCGTTATCCCCGGCGCGCCGGATCGAAGCTGGTGGTTTCGCGGACCGCATTGCCGAGGGATTTCCAGTTCGTCGACGACACCGGCCGCGAGGTCTTGGAACTTCAAACGAGCTGCGCGATTTTGTCTCCCATATTGTTCTGGAAGACGCGCTGTTTACAAATTAGTTTCAGTGTCTGTTTATGCTCGGTCTTTGCGGCGACGGTGCTCATCTTATATTACGGGCATTGAATGGTACACAGTGGAAGGACAGCCGCTTTGGCCTGGGAATCAATCCGAGAAAGAACGAGGCCGCATCTTCGGCGGGGACAAATGGCAGAAAACGCGCGTTGGCGAGAACTCCAGGACCTCTTCGAGCATGTTCCCCTCGGCGATTCGGCCAAGGACCGATTGTTCGTCGAGATGGGCCGGCCCGGGCGCGTGTACCACGGCCTGCGGCATCTCGAGACCCTGTGGCGGCGCCATGGACTCTATTCGCCCGAGGCCGGACTGGCCGGGGCGGGACCGACCCGGCTGCTGGCCTGCAGTATCGCTTATCACGACAGCGTCTATGACGTTCATCGCGACGACAACGAGGCTTGCTCGGCACGAGTGTGGCTGCGAGACAGCGCGGACTCGACCGTCTCGGAGGAAGATCGCGATTGGGTAGCGCGAACCATAGCGGCCACCAGCGATCATCTGGCCTATCATGCGGATCCGGCCGCATCCGGCGCGAAGGCGCGACTGCGCGAGAAGACACGCCTCTGGATGCTCGATCTCGACCTCACGCCGCTGGGCGATACGCCCGAGGCGTTCGACGAAAATTCGCGGCAGCTGCGCGCCGAATTCGCGCATCTGAGCGGCGCGGAATGGCGAGCGAGCATGAAGGAATTTCGACGCCGTTTCCTCGAGGCGCCCCAAATCTACCGCTCGCCGGTGCTGGCCGCGCACTTCGAAGCCCCCGCCCGCAGCAATCTCGCCCGGCCGATCCCCGATTGAGCGGGACGCTGGAGAACCGCTTTCGCTCTCTCGATGAATTGCGACATCGGAGCCCCGCGGGCGGCGTCGGCGCGCCGTAGGGGATCGCGACATGGCCAAGGAGACGATGCGCTCGCTGTCGAGCCGCTCGGCGAGAAGATCATGAAGGGCGTCGCCCAGCCGGCGCCGGTGTTCTCGGTGACGCGCGCGCTGGCCGGCGGGGCTGAGGGGTCTCCCGGGCTTAGACGGCGGCACGCGATGGTTGGTCGCCGCCGATCCCCGTCGGCAGGCGATTATTTTCGCGGATCGATTGTTTTCAAGGCGTTGCGAGGAGGAAAATTTCCGCGCCGATCCGTTTGTGCCGGCGGCTGGCGCAAGTCGTGTCCTCCATGAAGAGCATCGAAGCGGGCGACGGAGGACGACGACCGGTTGGCGGCGGGGCCCTGCTACGGAGCCTAGCATGGCGTGCCCTTCAACTCGTCGGGAGAATATCATCACCGCAAAACGCTAGCATAGATTCTGAGAAATAGAAACTGGTTTTCTACCATTTCATAACTAATTGATATTGTTATGATATGTTGGCTATGCCCGCATCGATCCGGATGCGATTGCGGGATCGCTTGTCCTCTGGGTCGACCGGAGAATCTCGCTTCTCAGGCGTTGGAGCGGCGCGTTTTGGGATGATGCCGCGCGAGATGAAGGGAGGCGAATGCTCGCGGACAACGCGGCCGGACGAGCCACGAGGACTTCTCGGCGCTGCGACGGCGGGCTCAGGGGGCTCCAAATCTTTGGGAGCCCCTCCGCCACGTGGTCGCCCGAGGCTCTTGAGATGGAGCCGGGAGCGCGGGCATATGCGCCTCGAAGCGGGCCCCGCGGGGGCCGGCGATTCAAAGCTGGAGCGCTGATGCCCAGCCGGAAATAGGGGATGACCATGCTCCGAAACTTCATACTCACCACCGCGCTCGCCGTCGTCCTCGCCTCGCCCGCCGGCGCGGACACCAACGCGCCCGCCGACCCTTCGGTAGAGCCGACCGCGCCGCAGGGTTCGCCGTCGCAAACCGGCGGGCTGACCGCCGAGGCCTGGTTCGACCGCGCGAATGCGACTTACGCGCTCGGCGAAGCGGTCAAATTATTCGTTCGAACGAACGAGGACGCCTATGTGACCGCGCTCTCGATAGGGCCGACGGGCAATGTGACGCAGATATTCCCGAACCCATCCCACCCGAACAATCTCGTGCAGGCCCATCAACCGATGGCAATCCCGGGTCACGGGGCCCACTTGGTGGTCACCGGCGCGCTCGGCTCGGAGGTGATCAAGATCATCGCGACGAGTCGACCCATCCAGGTGATCCCCGACGACCAGTTCGGCGCGACGACCCCGTTCCGATCGGTGCTCGGAGGCGTCGACGCTGTCGCTCGGGATCTCAAGATGGTCGCGGCGCAACCCGAACAGGACACGGTGGTCCTCGACAAGACGTTTCTCAGCGTCCCGTCGGGGCCCGAGCCGACGCACTTCTATTCCGAGCAGGCGCCCGCGCCGATGCACTCCCATCCCGCGCATGCGCACTTCTATCCCGCGCCGGCGCCCCAGGAGGCGGAGTACGGCTACCCCGCGCCGGAGTACAGTTATGCCGCGCCCGAGTTCGGCTATGCCCTGCCGGAGTACGGCTATGCCGCGCCCGAGTACGGCTATGCCGCGCCAGCGTACGGTTATGGTGCACCGTACGGCTACGGCGCGCCAGCGTTCGGCTACGGCGCACCGGCGTACGGCTACCCCGCGCCGGCATACGGCTACCCCCTCCCGGCAGTCGGGCCTTGACCGTCGGCTTCGCTCGGCCAAGCGCGCGCCGGCGTTCCACCGGCGCCCGAATTCGACTACACGTATCCGTTCACAGTTGCCCGCGATGTGGATATGGTCTCGATGAGCTCGCCGCCACGAGAGGCGAGAGGCGGAGCGATGGCATCGCCCCGTCGACGGCGGCCGAACGGCCCAGAGAATTTTGAGGATCGCAAAAGGGAGCGCGCCATGTTCGTAACGTCGATTCGAGTTTCATTCCTGGTCGCCTCGGTCATCGCGGCCGCGACCCCGGCCGCGGCGGCGACCGGGGGCAACGACGGTTGCGCGCCGCTGGTCGCGGCGTTCGATCACGCCGTAGCCGCGAAGTCGATCGACAGCGCGATCGACGCCGTGGCCGCCATCGAAGCCGACATCGTCTGCGGCGCGCGAACCGACGAGTTTCGCCACAAGCTGATCGATTCCATGGTCGGGATCGCGGGCGATCCGCAAGTATCCGACGCCGAGCGGAAAAAGGCCCTCGCCGAAGCGCAGCAAACAATAGAGCACGCCGGCACTTGGCGGGATGCCCAGCATCTGGCTGATTATTACTGGGCTCGAAAGGATAATCTCAACGCTTTCACATGGTATGAAAGAGGCCTTGCCTTCATATCGGCGAGACCGGCCGAACACGCCAACGCGAACGAAATCAAACAGCTCGAGGCTCGGGCGAGCGCGGCCAAGAGTCTCGCCAGCGACGACAATGGAGGCAAGAAACCGGCTCAATTCGCATCATCGCGCGGCGATATGGACGGCCGGGTGGGCGGCATCTACTCGCCCGACCTGCTCCGCGGCGCCGAAGTCGAGGTGGTCCCGCTGCCGATCAACTTCGTCACGGGCGAAGCCACTTTCACCCCCGTCGGAGAAAAAGCGGCCGCCGAACTCGCGGATGCGATCAAGCAGCAGAACGTCCACGTCGTCAACCTGGTCGGGCACACCGACCCGCGAGGCGATCACCAATATAACGTGGCGCTGTCGATGCGAAGGGCCGAAGCGTTGCGGGCCTATCTCCAGAGCCATGGCATCTCCGCGAAGATCAATGTCGACGGCAAGGGGCCCGATGAGCCCTTCGACGCCTCGCTGTTGGGTCGATCGATCAGCCAGGACGAGGAGTATGCGCTCGATCGCCGCGTCGAGTGGGTCCGGCATTCCACGAGCGAGTAGAGGCGTCGAGCGGGGGGCTGCGATATGATCAAGCTGGTCGAGAAGGCGATTCCGGTCCTGGCGGCGGCCGGTATCTTCCTCAATATTTGTGCGGTCACCCGCGCTGATGTTCTGCACGCGCCTGGCGGAGGAACGATCCGCGTCCTCGTGATCGGAGTGAACCATTACGCCAATCTGGGCGACGGTGCCCAGCTGCGAGGCGCGGCGCCCGACGCCTTGGATATCGCAGCGGCGCTCGAAAAGGACGGCGTCCACACGGTCCCCATTTTGGATGGTCAGGTCACGCGGCAGCGCATCGTCGATGCGATGAACGAGTTGATCAAGAACTCCAAAAAAGGGGATCTTGCGATCATCTCCTATGCCGGCCATGGCATGCAAACCCCCGAATATCCTCGGTGGAAAGGCCTCTCGCGGAGCGGCGCCAGCGAACAGATCGCGCTTTCCAATTTCAGTTTCTCCGGCCCCGGGGCCGGAGAAATCATCGTCAACATCGAAATGCGGGCCTGGCTGTCGAGGCTCGACGCCAAGGGCGTCGATACGGTGCTGGTGATGGATTCTTGCTTCGGCGGCGGCATGCGCGGCGTCGATCCTCGATCGGGCGAGTTGCGCGTGCGGGAAGTGAAGGGCGCCGGCGATGCGGCGGAACGCGAGAAATTCACCGGCATCCCGATGACCGACAAAGAGGCGCGGGCCGATGTCGCCCTTATGCCGCATGTGACGTTCCTCAGCGGGGCGACGTCGAATTCCGTCGTCCCAGAAATGTCGGGCCTCCCCAAAGATCCCAGCCACCCGAGGGGCGCTCTGAGCTACTATGTCGCTCGCGCCCTGGAAGGCGGCGGCGTTGTCACACGCAAGAACCTGTTCCAGAACGTGCTCCAGAACGTCAGGCAGGCGACAAACGGGCGACAAGCCGTCGACATCGTGCCGCGAAGCGCCGATCCGGAAATCCTCGGCAAACAGATTTTCGTCTTTGGTGAACCGACCGCCCCGACGTCCGTCCCGACGTCAGTTCCGACCTCCGTCGCAACGTCCGTTCCGACCTCCGTCGCGACGTCCGTCCCGACGCTTCCGCCGACCACCGCTCCGAACCCGAGCGAAATCGCCGATGCAGTTCATCTGGCAATCGTCAATGGCGGAGCGGACACCTGGTCGACGATCGAAAAGGGCAGGGCCCCCCTCGTCGCCGCCCCGGACCGATCGGGCGCCGATCTCGTCTGGGACGTCGGCAAGCACGAGGCGCTGGCGCGCGGCGACCTCGTCATGCAGAGGGTCGACGGCTCGATGATCGGCGATGTCGCCGATCGGACGTGGGCGATCCGGCGTCTGCGCGCCATTTCGCAATCGCGCGTCCTGTTGGTCGGCCTCGCGAGCGGCGGCACCCTCTTGACGCCGGGCGACCAGGCGAGCGCTACGGCTGAGGATTTGCGCGGCGAACATCTGACGGCGTTCAACATCGCAGCCGACGGGACGGTGCAGATGCTCTATCCCTCTGCTACCGGCGAACAGCGCGTTTGCCCCGATCCCCAGGGGGATCGCTGGTCGTGCAATCTCTCAGTGGAACCGCCTTTCGGGGCGGACACCATCGTCGCCTTGGCGACCTCGAAAGTTCCGACCGATTTCGTCGCGTGGTTGAAGGCCCATCATGCCAAGCGCGACGCCGCGCTGATCCCGGCCGAACTCGGCCGCGTTCTCGACGATGATCCATCGGCTCGCCTCGGCTTCGCCGGAGTCTTCACAAATTCCACAAAAGATATCGAAAAGGAGAGGCCATGAAAACGATCGCAAAATTCGCCCTTGGCGGCCTCGCGGCGTCGGTCGTGATGACCGCGCAGGCGCGGGCGGAGACGCCGACGTCGGCGGCCTTGCGCGGGCTCGCCCCGTCGAGCGTCCTCGCCGACGTGCGGATCGTCGGTGGGGAAGTCACCTCGCAGCACGAATGGCCGTGGCAGATCGCGCTGTTTCTCCGCGCGGGCGGTCGCGAATTCTACACCTGCGGCGGTTCGCTGATCGCGCCGAACTGGGTGCTCTCGGCGGCGCATTGCTTCCAAGCGGAAACCTCCAAGAACCCGGACGACTGGACCGTCGCCAGCAATGTCGGCAAACTGTCTTACGTCGGCCTTCCCGGGGGCGCCACGACTCGGAAGGTGAAGCGCGTCGTCGTCAACGAACGTTACGATACGAACACCCACGAAAACGACGTCGCGTTGCTCGAACTCGCCCAACCGCTCGAGGGGTCGACGATCGCGCCGCAGATGGTCCCCGACAGGGCGTTGGAGGCCAACCGCCCCGCCACGGTGACGGGCTGGGGCCTCACGCGCTGGCTCGTGCCGCAGAAGGACCAGCAGGGAAAAGTGACCGGCTTCCTCGACGGGTCGACGAACCAGCCGATCGATCTTTCGAAGGCGCAGTCGCCCGACTTGCACAAGGTGGCGATCCCGCTCGTCGATGTCACGCAGTGCGCAGCCGCCTATGGGGCGCAGGGAACGACGATCGACGGGCGCAATCTCTGCGCGGGTATGCCGGAGGGCGGCAAAGATTCGTGCCAAGGCGACAGCGGCGGCCCGCTGATGACGCAAACCGCTTCCGGCGAATGGCGCCAGATCGGCGTCGTCAGCTTTGGAATCGGTTGCGCCATCAAGGGAAAACCGGGCGTCTATACGCGCGTTTCGGCGTTCAGCGACTGGATCAAGGGCGTCGTCGCGCGAGATCTCGTGGTCGCCGACCAGACGCCGCCCCCGTCGCCGTCCCAACCGGCGCCGACCGCAGCCCCAGTTCCAGCTTCGACCGACGCCCCAGCCCAAGCTCCGACCGACGCCCCGGCTCCGGGTCCGACCGACGCTCCGGCAACCCCGGCCCCGGTTTCGACCGACGCCCCGGCCCCAACCCCGGCTCCGACCGACGCCCCGGCCCCGGTTTCGACCGACGCCCCGGCTCCGACCGACGCCCCGGCCCCGACTCCGACCGACGCCCCAGCGCCGGCTCCGACCGACGCCTCCGCGCCCGCCCAGGCTCCGAATCCGGCCGTCGACAATGCCGCGGGTCTGACGATCGCCTTCGAACAGGGCGACGACGTCAAGGTCGGCGACCTCGTCGACTATCGCGCGACCACGCAGAAGCCGGGCTATCTGGCGATCTTCGACGCGACGCCGGACGGCAAGCTCACGTTGGTCTACCCCAACGCCCTCTCGCTGCGGTCGCCGACGAGTTCGAGCCCGGAATCCTCGCGCATGGATCCGAGTCAGCCCGTCGTCGTGCCCAATTACAAAAACGTCTATCGGGGTTTCAACGTGCGCATAACCGAGCCGCGCGGCCAGGGGACGATCGTCGCAGTGCTGAGCGAGAAGCCGATCAGCGCCTTGGATACTCCCGACAAGCCGAAAACCTTCGCGACCCCCGAAGCCGGGCGCGCCGCGATAAGGCGCATCCACGACGAACTGGCTCGAAGCCTCCAGGTCAAGGCGGGCATCCAGGGGCACCCCGACTGGTCGATCGCAGTCCACAAATATACGATCCACTGAGCGCACGGAGCGGGCCCATTCGCCGCTCGATCGGTGAACACTCGAAGAACGGCGCCGTGCTAGTCTTGGCGGCGTTTGGCCGGGTTCGGAGTCTATCCCTCGGCGCGCTTTGGGCCCGGCTTCGCAATCTGGAATTCAGGAAGACCATGCGCGGATAGGAGAGACCCATGAAGACGAGCAGGATTTTCGCTCTCGGCGGTTTCGCGGCGTTCGCCGCCATGAGCGTGGAGGCGCGGGGGGCGGAGACCTTGCTGGAGGCCCTCCGGGGGCTGGCGCCGTCCAGCGTGATCTCCGAGCGGATCGTCGGCGGGGATCCGACCTCTCAGAACGAGTGGCCGTGGCAGAACGCGCTCTACTTTCGGAGCCCCGACGGCCATCAATACTTCGACTGCGGCGGTTCGCTGATCGCGCCGAACTGGGTGCTCACCGCGGCGCATTGCTTCGCAGGAACCCGCAAGCCGGAGGATTGGACCGTCGTCACCAACATCGCCAAGATTTCGGCGGATGGCATTCCCGAAGGTTCATTGCAGCGAAAAGTAGCACGAGTCGTCGTGCATGAACAATATGATACGGAAAGTCACGCAAACGATATCGCGCTGCTCCAACTCGCCGAGCCGCTTCCCAACACGACTATCTCCTTGCAGCTGACCGGCGACAAGACGATTGAAGGGGCCGACCGTTCCGTTACGGTAATAGGCTGGGGTCGGACACGGTGGCTCCAGCAGAAGAAGGACGCGCAGGGAAATTCCGTCTGGATCGACGGCATGACGCAACAACAGGTG
>DASXYQ010000078.1:0-6431 GCA_036502445.1 Roseiarcus sp.
TCTCATCATTCGAGTAGGCCTGACCGAACTCGGGCATGAAGGCGCCGCCGCCGGCGGTGCGCCGCGCGCCCCTGATCACGACCTGCGCCACGTTCGTTGCGCCCGGATCGTTCACCGCGCGCGCGCCGGTCAGCGTCGCGAATCCGGTGACGGGGCTGATTCCTGTCCAGCCGTGGCAGCTCACGCACTCGCGCTCGAATATCGCCTTGCCGCGAGGATCGAAGTTGGCGGCCACCCCCTCCTTGTGGGAGCCGGGCGCGGGCGTGAGCTTCGGCGCGGGCAGGTCGGAGGTCGCCCGCGGGGGAACCGTGCGCAGATAGACAACCATGGATGCGATGTCGCCAGGCGTCAGGTAATCGAGGCTTTTATCGACCGCCTCGCCCATCGGACCCGCAGCCGAACCATGCCTGTCGGCATGGCCGACCGCCAGATACTTCCCGAGGTCTGCGTCACTCCAATCGCCGACGCCGCTCGCAGGATCGGTCGTGATGTTGTAGGCGCGCCAACCGGCCTGGACGGCGCCGGCGAATTTGGCGCGGTTATTGAGCGCCTGGAACAGATTTCTCGGCGTGTGGCATTCGCCGCAGTGCCCCATCGTATCGACGAGATAGGCGCCGCGATTCCACTCCGCGCTACGCTCGCTATGCGGCTCGAAGCGTCTGTCGCGGTCGAACAGCAGCGCCCAGACGCTCATCAGCCAACGTTGGTTGAACGGAAAATCCAGAGTGTTGGCGGGCGCCGTCGCGTGGACGGGCGGAAGACTGAAGAAATAGGCCTTGATCGCCAGCGCGTCGGCGTCCGTCATGGTGGAATAGCTGACGAAGGGCATCGCCGGATAGAGAGGCGAACCGTCGCGGCGAACTCCCTTGCGGAGAGCGGCGAGAAACTCCGCGTCGGTGTAGGCGCCGACGCCGGTCTCCTTGTCCGGCGTGATGTTGGTGGAATAGAGCGTGCCGAACGGCAGTACGAACGCGAAGCCGCCGGAATAGGCCGGCCGCCCGGGCGCCGAGTGACACGCGCCGCAGTCGGCGGCTCGCGCCAGATACTCGCCGCGCTTGATAAGGCTGGCGTTGGCGAGTTCGGCGGGAACGCCGGTCGGATCGGCGCCGCGATAATCCGCGAGCGCGACTCGATCGCGTCCCGCGAAATCCGTGGGGCCGGGCCCCAGCACGATCCAGAGAAAGCCGGCGAGAACCACGATTCCAACAACGACGATCGCCGCTATGACGTATCGCAGAACGCCGGCCAGCCTCGAGAACACGCTCATGCCGGCTTCCTCCCTGCGAGAACGTCGCGATCGATCGGCAACCGCCGCAGCCTGACGCCGGTCGCCGCGAAAATCGCGTTGACGACAGCCGGAGGCGCGGCGGTGGTTCCGGTCTCGCCGATGCCCCCCGGGGCCTCGCCGCTCTTGATGAGATGGACCTCGATCGCCGGCGCCTGATCGATCCGCAGCATGCGATAGTCGTTGAAGTTGTTCTGCTGCACCCGGCCGTTTTCGAGCGTGATCTCGCCATAGAGCGCGGCCGTGATTCCGAAGATGAGGCCGCCCTGAAGCTGCGCTATCACCGTGTCGGGATTGACGACGATGCCCGTGTCCACCGCCGAGACGACGCGTCGCACAATGACCTCGCCGTCGTTGTCCACCTCGACTTCGGCGACGGTCGCAACGAAGCTTGCGAACGACACCTGAGCGCATAGGCCACGGCCGACCCTCGCCGGCAGCGCGCCGCCCCAACCCGCTTTGCTCGCAGCCAGCTCGATCGCGGCCGACAGGCGCGGCGATTTAACGAGCATGTCGCGGCGAAATGCGATGGGGTCCTTGCCCGTCTTGTGCGCGATTTCGTCGATGAAGCTTTCGATGGCGAACACATTGTTGTTGGGGCCGACGCCGCGCCAGAAGCCGGTCGGCGCCGCGGGCGGCTCTTCTCGCACGTATTCGACGCGCAGATTGGCAATCTCATAGGGAATGTCGACGGCCCCATCGACGGCGTCGGGGTCGATTCCGTCCTTGAAAGCCGGGGGCAGCCATCGAGCCATGATCGAAGACCCGGTGACGCGATGCTTCCATCCGACGATCTTGCCGTCGGCGAGAGTCGCGGACATGCGGTCGTGATAGACCGGCCGATAGATGTCGTGCTGGATATCCTCTTCGCGCGACCAGACGACCTTGACCGGGCCCTCGACCTTCTGGGCGATCCGCACCGCCGTCTCGACATAATCGACCTCCAGCCGGCGGCCGAAGCCGCCGCCGATCAGGTGGTTGTGGACGACGACCTTGTCGAGCGGCAGGCCGGTGACTTTCGCCGCGATCGCCTGCGCCCGCGCCAAAATCTGCGAACCGACCCAGATTTCGCAAGCGTCGGGCGTCAGATGGACCGTGCAGTTCAGCGGCTCCATCGGCGCATGGGCGAGGAACGGAAGCTCGTAGGCCGCCTCGATCAGCTCGCCGGAACCTGCGATCTTCGCCGGATCGCCGATCGATTTGGCGACGGCGCCGTCCTTCGCGCTCGCGGCGCGAATCTGCGCCCACACCTGGGCCGAGGAGACCGACGCGTTGGCGCCTTCGTCCCAGACGATGTCGAGCGCGGCCAGCCCCTGCGTCGCGGCCCACATGTGATCGCCGACGACGGCGACGAGATCATCCAGCACGACGATCTGCCGGACG
This sequence comes from Roseiarcus sp., assembly GCA_036502445.1. Lineage (GTDB taxonomy): Bacteria > Pseudomonadota > Alphaproteobacteria > Rhizobiales > Beijerinckiaceae > Roseiarcus. Next base: position 2,669 of record DASXYQ010000078.1, read on the forward strand.
CCGGGAACGGCCTTGGCGGCGCCGTCGTCGACGCGCCCGACCTTGCCGCCGAACACCGGACATTGCGCCAGCGCCGCGAACTTCACCCCCGGCGGCAGAGCGTCGATGCCGAACTTGGCCTTGCCATTCACCTTCTCGGGCGTGTCCAGCCGCTTCAGCGGCTTGCCGATGAGCTGGAAGTCCGCGACCGCCTTCAACGGCGGGTTCTTCGGCGGCGTCATGCTCGCGGCCTTGCCGACGAGCTCGCCATAGGCGAGCCGTCGCCCGCTCGGGTCGTGCAGCACTTCGCTGTTGGCGGTGCGACAGGTCCTGGGTTCGACCCCCCAGGTTTGCGCCGCAGCCGCGATCAGCAGCGCGCGCGCCCCGGCGCCGGCCTTGCGGAGCGACGTCCACCAGGCGCGGACCGATGTGGAGCCTCCCGTCGCCTGTATGCCGAAGACCGGGTTGGCGTAAAGCTTGGTGTTCGGAGGCGCCGCCTCCAGCGCAATCCGGTCGAAAGCGGCGTCGAGCTCTTCGGCCAGAATCATCGAGATAGCGGTGTAGATACCCTGGCCCATCTCGACCTGTGGCATGATCAGCGTGATATCGCCGGACGAGGCGATGCGTATGAACGCGTCGGGTGCGAAGATTCCCGCCTCGGCCTTCGCCGGGCGGAGGGGGAACCCGATCAGCAGCGCCCCCGCCGCCGCGCCGATCTTCAGGAACGCGCGTCGGCCGAGGCCGCTCTCCGTTGGCGTCGCTTCGAGCATGATGGGACCTCAGGCTGATTTGGCGGCGAGCTTGATGGCTTCGCGTATCCGGACATAGGTGCCGCAACGACAGATGTTTCCGGACATGGCGGCGTTTATGTCGGAATCGTCGGGATCGGGCGTCGCGGCGATCAGCGCGGCCGCCGACATGATCTGACCAGACTGGCAATAGCCGCATTGCACGACTTCCAGATCGAGCCACGCCTTCTGCACCTTGGCGCCCGCGGAGGTCGCGCCTATGGTCTCGATCGTCGTGATCGCGCGACCGCCGATCTCGCCGATCCGCAATTGACACGAACGAACCGGCTCGCCGTCCAAATGCACGGTGCAGGCGCCGCACAGCGCCACGCCGCATCCGAACTTTGTCCCCGTCAGTCCGAGGAGGTCGCGAAGCGCCCAGAGCAGCGGCATGTCGCCGGGAGCTTCGACATTCTTGGTCTCCCCGTTTATTCGCAAGGCGATCATGCTTTACCTCCAACCCTCGGCGCCGAGGCGCAGGCGTGAATGTCGGCTGGCACTTAAGCGCTTTCCCATTGATTGAAAGGCTAGAACCAGTTTGGCGCGATTGTCTTCAGGTTCCCTTGGTGACTTTTCTCAAAAGCACGATTTTGGCGACGACCCCCGTAGCGACCGCGCCGATGCGGTAGCAACCACGCCGATCTCGGAGTCGTCTTGGTCGCGTCGATCCTGATTTGGACGATTGCATCGTCGGGAGGACCAAGCGCCTCGTGTACCCTACGCGCTGGCGGCTCGAATTGACGGTCGTCAGATCTGCCGGCGAAGACCGTTGGCTAGACGCTGCCAGACGAACGTTTTGACGTCGCCCTCGAATCGTCGTCAGCTGAACCCATGCGCACGATCCTCTCGATCCAATCCCACGTCGTCTATGGCCATGTCGGCAACTCGGCGGCTGTTTTCCCGTTGCAACGGCTCGGCTGCGAGGTCTGGCCGATTCACACCGTGCAGTTTTCCAGCCATGCCGGCTATCCCGGCTGGCGAGGCAGAGCGTTCGACGGCGACATGATCGACGAATGCGTCGCCGGCTTGCGGGCGATCGGGGTACTCGCGCAGTGCGACGGCGTTCTCTCGGGCTATCTCGGCAGGGCGGAAATCGGCGAGGCGGCGCTGCGGGCCTTCGAGGCCGTGCGGGGCGCGAACGCGGACGCCGTCTACGCCTGCGATCCCGTGATCGGAGATGTCGGGCGCGGCGCCTACGTCGCCGCCGGCGTCGGCGAATTCTTCCGGGAGCGCGCGCTGCCTCGGGCGACGATCCTGACCCCCAACGCGTTCGAACTCGAATGGCTTTCCGGGCTGCCGATCGCGAACCTGTCCGAGGTCCGAGCGGCGCTCGCCGCGCTCCATTCGCGCGGACCGAAGGTCATCCTCGTCACCTCGCTCGCGCTCGAGGACACGCCCGCCGACGCGCTCGACATGCTGGCCTCGGACGGCGAGGGTCTCTGGCGCCTGCGCACGCCTCGGCTGCCCATCGCCGTCAACGGCGCCGGCGATCTCACGGCGGCGCTGTTCTTCTTCCACTGGCTGCGCGCGCGCTCCGCGCCCGAGGCGCTTGCCAGCGCCGGCGCCAGCGTCTACGGGGTCGTCGCGGCGACGGCGGAGACCGGAAAGCGCGAACTGGCGATCGTCGCGGCGCAGGATGAATTCACGCGCCCGACAAAGCTCTTCCGGCCGGAACCCCTTTGAGGTAGCCCGCCATGCGCCGCGCGTTTCACACCCTCGACGTTTTCACGGAGACGCCTCTGGCGGGCAATCCGCTCGCGGTCGTGCTCGACAGCCAGGGGCTCGACGACGCCCGGATGCAGAGCATCGCTCGCGAGTTCAATCTGGCCGAGACGGTGTTCGTGTCCGAGCCGAAAAATCCCGTCAACACCGCCGCGGTGCGCATCTTCACCCCGGCGCGCGAGTTGCCGTTCGCGGGTCATCCGACGGTCGGGACGGCGGTGTTGCTCGCCCACTTGCGCGCGTCCGAATTGCTGAAGAGCGAGGATTTGCGCATCGTCCTCGAGGAGAAGGTCGGGGACGTCGTCTGCGTCGCGCGCCACCGCAAGGGGCAGGCGAAGGCGGCGTATTTCACCGTGCCTCGCGCGCCTGAACGCATGAGCGAGCCGCCGTCCAAGGCGTCGCTCGCAGCGGATCTCGGCCTCGAGGTCGAGGACATCGGCTTCGATGCGCATGAGCCGGTCGTGATGGGCGCGGGGACGGCCAACCTGTTCGTGCCGCTGAAGAGCCTCGCTGCGATGGACAGGGCGCGGCCGGACCGCAGGCATTGGGGCGAGAACGGGGGTCCCTGCCTCTATCTCTATACCCGTGAGAGCGTCCACGCGGGATCGGCCTTCCATGCGCGCATGTTTGCGGCGGGCTGGGGCGTCTACGAAGACCCGGCGACGGGCAGCGCCGCCGCCGCTTTCGCGGGCGTGATGATGGCGTTCGAAAAGCCTCGCGACGGCGAGCATGTCGTGACGATCGAGCAGGGCGTCGAGATGGGGCGGCCGAGCTTCATCTCGGTCGGCCTCGACGTGGCGGACGGCGTATTGCGCAGCGCGACGATCGGCGGCTCGGCGGTGATCGTCTGCGAGGGGAAGATCGATCTTTGAGCGGCTCGCGCATTCTCGAAGTCGCCGAACTCGATTTTCGCCTCGCCCCCTACGATTGGCCGTTCGCCGTGGAGAGGGCGCGCGAAATCCAGTCTCATTGGGAAGAGCGGTCGAAGGCGCAGCCGAAGCTGTTCAACGGGCGAGTGCTGTTGCTGGGTCGGCATGCCTTCGAAACGCGCCCCGACGGGAGCGTCGTATTGCGCGGCGCCTATTTCGAGACCGACTTCGCCGCGTTTCTCGCGTGGCGCGATTTCGGTTTCCCCGACACTTCGGTCTGCAACGGCTTTTCGATGGCGGCCCTGCAAGGCTCCGACGGCGTCTTCCTGCTCGGCGAGATGTCGTCGCACACGGCCAACGCGGGCCTGATCTATTTCGCCGCGGGAACGCCAGATCGTCAGGACG
>DASXYQ010000079.1:0-3939 GCA_036502445.1 Roseiarcus sp.
CATCGATCGCGCGCCCGCAATAGAGGATCGGTCCTCGGCTTCGGATCAGCCGCAGGATCGCGAGGCCAAGACCCAGCGCGTCGAGGTTCGGCAATTGCAACGGCCCCGCGCGCAGGCCGGTGCGGTCACCCTCCCCTCCAGCGCAGCGCTCCGCGATATGGCCGAGCGTATCCGCGCCTTCGTCGCCATAGTCTGCGGCGTCCGCCGCGCCGCCGCATCCCACCGAATCCAAGACGATGATCAGCCCGCGGCCCATGGACCTTTTCCCTGGTTTGCTGGCGGCGCCGCCCTATTGGCTGACCGCGCCCGACTCGTCGGCGTCGATCGAAAAGGCGGCGGCGAACAGCGCCCTGGTATAGTCCTCGCGCGGCGCGTCGAACACTGCGCGGGCCACGCCGCTCTCCACGACCTTGCCGCGGCGCATGACGATGATATCGCTCGCGAGCGCCCGCACGACCTTCAGGTCGTGGGAAATAAAGAGAAAGGCGAGCGAGCGCCGCTGCTGCAACGCGCGCAGGAGATCGACGATCTGCGCCTGCACGGACATGTCGAGCGCCGAGGTCGGCTCGTCCAGCACGACGAATTTGGGATCGAGCGCCATCGCACGCGCGATCGCGATGCGCTGGCGCTGGCCGCCGGAGAATTCGTGGGGATAGCGATCCATCGTATCGGGATCGAGCCCGGTGTCGGTCAGCGCCCGCGCCACCGCCTCGCGGCGCTGCCCCGGATTCAGCGCGATCTTCTGCGCGAGCAGGCCTTCCTCGACGATCTGGGCGACGGAAAGGCGCGGCGAGAGCGATCCGAACGGGTCCTGGAAGACGATCTGCATCTCGCGGCGCAGCGGGCGCATCTGGCTGGCGGTAAGAGCATCGATCGCGCGCCCGCAATAGAGGATCGGTCCTCGGCTTCGGATCAGCCGCAGGATCGCGAGGCCCAGCGTCGTCTTGCCCGACCCGGATTCCCCGACGACGCCGACCGTCTGCCCCTCGCGCACCGTGACGGATACCCCGTCAACCGCCTTCACGTGAGCGACGGTTCGGCGCAGCAGGCCTTTGCGAATCGGGAACCAGACGCGCACGTCATCGGCCGAGACGATCGTCCGAGCGGTTTCGTCGGCCAGCGGCGCCTCGCCCTTGGGCTCGGCAGCGAGCAGCGCGCGGGTATATTCGTGTTGCGGTCGCGCGAAGACCTCGGCCGTCCTTCCCGCCTCGACGATGCGGCCGCGCTGCATCACCGCGACGTCGCCGGCGATCTTGCGGACGATGCCGAGGTCATGGGTGATGAACAGCATCGCCATGCCGAGCTTGCCTTGCAGTTCCTTCAGCAATTTCAGGATCTGCGCCTGTACGGTGACGTCGAGCGCGGTGGTCGGCTCGTCCGCGATGAAGAGGTCCGGGCGATTGGCGAGCGCCATCGCGATCATCACGCGCTGGCGCTGCCCGCCCGAAAGTTGGTGCGGAAAGGCGCCCAGCCGCGAGGCGGGATCGGCGAGGCCCACCTCGGTCAGGAGTTCGATCACCCGGGCGCGCGTCGAGGCCGCGCGGCCCTCGTGCAATTCAATGATCTCGCCGATCTGCCGCTGGATATCGTGCAGCGGGTTGAGCGAGGTCATCGGCTCCTGAAACACCATCGTAATTTTCGAGCCGCGGATCCCGAGAAGCTCGGAATTGGACATTTTCAGGACGTCACGGCCGCCGAAGAAAATCTCCCCGCTGGGATGGCTCGCCGAAGGGTACGGCAAGAGACGTACGATCGACTGCGCGGTGACCGACTTCCCCGAGCCGGATTCGCCCACCAGCGCCAGCGTCTGCCCGCGCTTCAACGCGAAGGAGACGCGATCGACGACGGTGTGCCCCTTCGCGCCTTGGCCGAAGGCGACGGAGAGATCGCGCACGTCGAGCAGCGGCCCGTCGGCGCTCACGAGAACGTCTTTCGCGGATCGAAGGCGTCGCGCACCGCCTCGCCGATGAAGATCAACAGCGACAGCATCAACGCGACGGTCGCGAAGGCGGACAACCCGAGCCACGGCGCGGAAATATTCGACTTTCCCTCCAGCAGCAGTTCGCCGAGCGAGGGCGAGCCGGGCGGCATGCCCAAGCCCAGGAAATCGAGCGAGGTCAGCGTGCCGATGGAGGAGTTGACGATGAAGGGCAGGAACGTCAGCGTCGCCACCATCGCGTTGGGCAGCACGTGTTTGACGATGATCTTGGCGTTGGAGAGGCCGAGCGCGCGCGCGGCGTTGACATATTCGAAGTTGCGCGCGCGCAGGAACTCCGCGCGCACCAGATGCACCAGACTGACCCAACTGAACAGCAGCAGGATCGACAGCAAGACAAAGAAGCTTGGCGTGAGGATCGCCGAGAGGATGATCAGGATGTAGAGATGCGGCAGCGACGACCAGATCTCGATGATGCGTTGCATCGCAAGGTCCAGCCAGCCTCCGAAATAACCTTGCACCGCGCCGGCGAAAACTCCGATCACCGAGGAGATGCCCGACAGGATCAACCCGAACAGGATCGAGATGCGAAAGCCATAAAGCAGGCGCGCGACGACGTCGTGGCCGTTCGAATCGGTGCCGAGCCACTCCGGCTCGAGGTCGCGACAGGAGCCGCCGCCCGGCGGCGGCTCCGTGTGGCGTCGCGCCGCTTGCGCGGCGAGCGCCGCTTTGCACTGGTGCTCGGTCAGCGACCAGGTCGGCGGCGAGGGAAACGGTGTCGGCGGATCGAGCTTGGTCGTGTTGTTGGCGAAATGGATCGGCGGCCAGATCATCCAACCGTGCGCATCGATCTCGTCGGCGATCGTGGGATCGCGATAATCCGTGGTCGCCTCGAAACCGCCGAACTTTTCCTCAGGGTAGTCGACGAAGACGGGAAACAGAAGCTCGCCCTTGTAGGAGGCGATCAACGGCCGATCGTTGGCGAGGAACTCCGAGCCCATCGAGGCGACGAACAGGACGAGAAAGATCCAGAACGACCAGTAGCCGCGCCGATTGCGGCGGAAGTTTTCGAGCCGGCGTCGGTTCATCGGCGAGAGCGCGAAACGCGGCGATTTTACACGGGCGTCGGAAGAGACCGAACCTTTTCCGTCGTCGCGCGCGAAGGGGAGCGATCCGGGGGTCACGTCGCCCTCCCCGTGTCGCTGATCGTCATGGCCGGGCTTGTCCCGGCCATCCACGCGGTTCGGCTTACGCGCGGCTGAAGGCGTCGTCGCGGAGAGCGCGATCGAATTTCGCAACGGTCTGGTTGTCGGACGACGTGGATGGCCGGGACAAGCCCGGCCATGACGGACGGGCGCCGTAACTTGGCGTCCTGGATGCTCGCGTTCGCGAGCATGACACAGGCTCGAGCTGCCATCTCTCGTTTCATCTCATACGTCCCGCGTCTCGAAGTCGATCCGGGGATCGATCCAGGTGTAGGTGAGATCGGAGAGCAGGTTGACGACGAGGCCCAGCAGCGCGAAGACATAGAGATTGCCGAGCACGACGGGATAGTCGCGCTGAATCAGCGAATCATAGGTGAGATAGCCGAGCCCATCGAGCGAGAACACCTGCTCGATCAGCAACGAGCCCGTGAAGAAAGCGCCGACAAAGGCGCCGGGAAAGCCGGCGATGACGATCAGCATCGCATTGCGGAAAACGTGGCCATAGAGCACGCGCCGTTCGCTCAGGCCTTTCATCCGCGCCGTCTGCACGTACGACTTCTTGATCTCGTCGAGGAACGAATTCTTCGTCAGCAGGGTCGAGGTCGCGAAGGCGCCGAGCACGAGCGCGGCGACCGGCAGCGTGATGTGCCAGAGGTAATCGAGGATCTTGTGCGGCCAGGAGAAATCGGCGAAATTGTCCGAGGTGAGGCCGCGCAGCGGGAACAACTGCCAGAACGAGCCGCCGCAAAACAGCACCACCAGCAGGATCGCAAACAGGAAGCTCGGGATCGCATAGGC
>DASXYQ010000080.1:0-10487 GCA_036502445.1 Roseiarcus sp.
GACCGATTCCGCCCAGAACAGACGCACGCCGCCGGCGACCTCGCCCAGGTTCACGGCGCCGTACTTGTTGAAGAGGGGATATGTCGTGAAATCGCCGAGCTTGCGGCCGTCGAGCCGATAGTTGATATCCGCGTAAGCCCAGAATTTTGCGATCACGACATTGAGCTGCGCCGTGTCGAAGTACCAGCCGAGCGCCCCGGCGACGAAACCGCCCAGCACCGCGCCGAGCGCATAGAGCCGCCACGTCTGCAGCTTCGTCCGCTCGCCGCGCGCCACGCGCCATGCGTCGAAACCAAGGTCGACGCCGGCATAGGCCAGGGCGCCGACGGCGAAGGCGACTAGGAAACGCACGCCGCCGTCCGCCGTGGCGAGATCGATTGAATAGGCAAACGCGCAGCCGAGACCGACGACGACGCCCCGCACGTAAGGCTGGGGCGCGCGGTAGGCTGCGCGCAGCCTACCAAAGAACGGCGGCGTGCCGTCGGCGCTGCTGATCAAGGTGCGGGCGAACGGGAAGAGAACGGCGCCCAAGAGCGGCGCGAACAGCCAGTAGCCGTGCTCCAGCACCGTGACGACGGAGGGCTGGCGCAATACGAACGCGAAGCTGAGCACGATCGCCATGAACAGGCCGCCATAGATGGCGCCTTTGACAAAGCCAGTTCGCCAATTTTCCCAGACGGCGGCGAAGGTCGGCGGGCGCCCTGCCATCGCGTCGAGCGGAAGCCCGGTCGCGACATAGACGATCGCCCAGAGGCCGGCTTGCGCCAATGCCGCCGCCGCGGCGCCGACCGCGATCGCGATGACGGGAGTGACCACCAGCTGCGCCGAGTTCGCAATGAGCGGCGTCAGCGCGCCGAGAGCGGCGCTGAAGAACAACAGCCCATGGCCTTTGGCCGACCGTGGCAGGCGGTTGAGGCCAATCATGGTCAGCTCTGCGAGGATCGCCTCGGAAATCACAAATAGAATTACGGTCCGGCCGATGAAAACCTGCCAAGGAAACGGCAGCGATAGGTGCTGGGTCAGGAAGGCGCCGATTTCGGCCATGTGCCAATCCGCGCCGAGCACGACGATGAGATTGAACACAAACGGAATCCCGATCAGCCCGATCGCCTCGATCGGGCGAGGCGCGCGATGCTCGCTGGCGATCACGAATAAGGCGCCGATGATGTAGACGGCGTAGGCGATCGAAGCGCCCGCGAAATTGAACCGCGCCACGTCGGACCATGGCCCGACCAGCTGCCAGAACGCGAGATAGTCGTTGCGCTGAACGGCGAAAATCGCGAACGCGAGCGCGTCGAAAAAGATGATGCTCCCGCGCCATCGCCCGAGCGCCGCCTGACGCCACAGCGCCATGCCGCCCGCGCCCGCCAATGCCGCGACGAACCCATTTTGATAGTAGAGCGAGGCGAAGATCGCGAGCGCCACGAGCAGCGCGCCCGCCGTTCCCAAAGCCAGTGACGAAATCCTATCCGGCGCGATCGATCGGTCCATAGTCATCCTCCCGATCGCCTCCTACGAATCGTTTCGCGCTCTCTTGCTGCATCGGGCGGCGAGTGGCAAGAGTCGAGCAGTTGTGCGCGCAGGGTGGGGATCGCCCTGCTGGTTTGATCGAAGGGAACTAGAAATGGCGCTTTCTGATGCATCGCTGATCGCTCTGGCGGCTCTCGTCGCCGCCACGTCGGCAAACGCCGCCGAATTGCCCTCCGGCAAGGCGACGACCCGGACTGCCCCGGTCAAAATGTGCGAAATCTACGGGAAACCGGGCTACCGACTGCCGGGCAGCGATGTTTGCGTGAAGCTCAGCGGATATGTCAGCGGGCAAGTCTCCGCGGGCACGCTCGGGAAGTAGCGGCGGACATCCCCTTCCCCCCTCGCGGGGCCGTGCGAAACGCAATAGCGTTTCGCGGGGGGTGTCATTGCGAAGCAATGACGGATGAGGGGGATCGAGCGGAGCGAGATGACTCCGCGGCGCGCCGGATGTCTGCGAGATTTGTGAGCGGTTCGTCGCCTGAGATGGTCGACCGCGATCGTGCAGACCGATCAGAGCCATCTCGCTCCGCTCGATCCCCCTCATCCGGCCCCGTAGGGCGTTCGAAGAACGCCCGTCTTTCGACGGGCTATCAGGGCCACCTTCCCCCACAAGGGGGGAAAGGGTTCCCCTAGGCAGCTTCCCCGTTTTCGCGTTATAGGCGCGGCCATGAGCCCATCCCTCAAATCCCATACCGATCTCACCCATCTCGGGCGCCCCTCGGGCATTCCGGACGAGCCGAACGCGGCGACCCTGGAGCGCGTTCCCAATCCGCATCCCGACGTCGATTACGTCACGCGCTTCGCCGCGCCCGAGTTCACTTCGATTTGTCCGGTGACCGGCCAGCCCGACTTCGCACATCTCGTCATCGACTACGTTCCCGATCGTTGGCTGGTCGAATCGAAATCGCTGAAGCTGCATCTGGCGAGCTTTCGCAATCATGGGGCGTTCCAAGAGGATTGCACGGTGCGGATCGGCAAGGAACTCGCCACACTGCTCGAGCCGCGCTGGCTGCGCATCGGCGGCTACTGGTATCCGCGCGGCGGCATTCCGATCGACGTATTCTGGCAGACCGGCGAACTGCCCAGGGGCGTCTGGGCGCCGGACCAGGGCGTCGCGCCATACCGCGGGCGCGGCTGACTTCAGGCCGCGCGCTTCTTCGGCCGCAGCGCGCGCAATCTGCCGATCAGCTTCTGCGCCGGATTTGGCTTGATCGGCCCGGCAGTCGCGGCGATCGCCATCGCATAGGTGCGGGCTCTGAGGTCGTCGGCGAGCGCCTGACGGTCCTTGATGTGGCTCAGGACCTCAAATGGGATGGGCGCGCCTATCGCCACGGGAAGCAGTGCGCCGATGCGACTCTTGACCTCGTGGAAAATGAGCGAGATCCGCAGCGTCTGGCTGACGTGACTGGCGATCTGGAACAGGCGGCCGTTCTGGCCGCCGAACCAGATCGGGACGACTGTCGCTTTCGAGCGCTGGATGAGCTGGCTGACGAAGGGCTGCCAACGGGCGTCGACCGCAGGATGCAGACCGAGCCGATCCGGCGCCGTCGAAACCGCGCCCGCAGGAAAGACGATGACGGCGCCCCCTTTGTCCAACAGCTTCCGCGCGGCCGCACGAGATTTCAGGTTGGTTCCCTGCGCCTCTTCGGTCCCGCTGAAGTCGATCGGCAGCACGAAGTCGTGCACCTCCGGGGCGCGCCTGAGCACGGCGTGGGTCAAGACGACGAAGTCGGAGCGCACCTTCTCGATGAGCCAGGAGATGACGATGCCATCGAGCACGCCATAGGGGTGATTGGAGACAAATACGACGGGCCCGGACATGGGTATGCGCGCGAGCGCGGCGGCGTCATAACGCACGTCCAGCGCCAGCGAACGCACCGCCGCCTGCCAGAAGCTTTCGTCCACGCGCGGATAGCGCTGATTTTGAACGTAGAGCCGCTTGAGCTCGGGCTGTCCCGTCGCCCGCTCGACCAGGCGGATTAGACCCCGTTTGACCGGCGGATCGCTCGGGTCCGCGTAGCTGAAGAGGTATTTGTCCATGGTGCCTGGCTACGACGGAATGATGAACGGCGCATGACGATCGCGCTAACCACACCGGTTATCCAATGCCGACTCGCGGCCGCTTCGTCAACGCGTCATAGGCCTGCAAATCCGCTACCAGCGCCTCGAATTCGCCCAAGGGCACCATATTCGGTCCATCGGAAGGCGCGTGGTCGGGATTCTCGTGGGTCTCGATGAATACGCCCGCGACGCCGACCGCGACCGCCGCGCGCGCCAGAACGGGCACGAACTCGCGCTGCCCACCCGAGGCAGCGCCTTGACCGCCCGGCTGCTGCACCGAGTGAGTCGCGTCGAAAATCACCGGCGCGCCGATTTGCCGCAGAATCGGCAGCGCGCGCATGTCGGAGACGAGCGTGTTGTAGCCGAAGCTGACGCCGCGCTCGGTCACCAGCACGTCCGCGCCGCCGGCGCCGGCGATTTTCGCCACCACGTGCTGCATGTCCCAGGGCGCCAGGAACTGCCCCTTCTTGACGTTGACCGCCAGACCCGTGTGCGCCGCCGCGATCAAAAGATCGGTCTGTCGGCACAGGAAAGCGGGGATTTGCAGTACGTCGACCGCCTGCGCCGCGATCGTGCATTGCCCGGGCTCGTGGACGTCCGTCAGCACGGGCAGGCCGAGCGTTTCGCGAATTTCCGCGAAGATCGGCAGGGCGGCTTCGAGGCCGAGGCCCCGCGCGCCGGCGCCCGAGGTGCGGTTGGCCTTGTCGAACGAGGTCTTGAAGACGAGGCCGATCTCGCGCCTGGCCGCGATCTCCTTCAGTGCGGAGGCCATTTCGAGCGCGTGCGCGCGACTTTCGAGCTGGCAGGGGCCTGCGATGAGGGCAAGCGGCAGATCGGCGCCGAATCTTACGGTTCCCGCCCCGCGGCCGACTTGGACGATAGCGTTGGCGGGCGTCAGCATGATCCTTTTCAATCGCCTTCAGCGGAATTTCCCGACTCGACCGGATCGTGGTATATGGCGCCGACCCTGGAACTGCCACATGTTCGCTCTCGAATTGATCCCAGAACTGGAAGCCCGCCTCGAGGAGCTCGCGGCGCTCACGGCTCGCAGCAAGTCGGACCTCGTGCAAGAGGCGCTGATCGAACACATCGACGACATCGAGGACATGGCCGTCGCCAGAAAGCGGCTGATTGAAAGCCGTGCTCGCCGCGAGAAATTCATTCCCGTCGAAGAACTGATCGAACGCTATGGCATGGACGATTGAATTCGCGCCGTCGGCGGCGCAGGATCTCGAGAAGCTAGATAGCGCGGTGAGGAAACGTATACTCAAATTCCTCTACGAGCGCGTCGCTCCGATCGACGCGAAGTCGAAGCTCGGCGAATTCTGGAAATACCGCGTCGGCGAGTCCTGGATCATATGCCAGATCGAAGATCACGCAATCCGAATCCTCGTCGCGAAAACGGGGCGCCGGAGCGACATTTACGGCTGAATACGCCTGATCGCCATCGCCGGTCTCGGCGGAACGACCCGTCCCCTGCGCGAAAGGAGCCAATGGTCATGCTCGCGCTCGAACTCCCGAGCTCCAGGCTCGCCTCGACGCGTTGGCGGCGCAAACCGGCCGGCGTCCCGCCGATCTCGTCATTGAAGCGATCAAGGACCAGCTCGACGACATCGAAGACCTCGCGATCGCGGAGGACCGATGGCGCGATCACCTCGCCGGCAAGTCCGAGTCGGTCCCGCTCGAAGAGGTCCGCCACCGCTGGGAAGTGTACCGCTGATTATCCTTCCCGCCGCAAATCTGGCGGCGTCGCCTCCGCGACCAGCTCCGCCAGCGCCTCCTCCGCGCCTGCCGACTGCTGCCCCGCGGACCCGAGCCGGCGGATCGAGAGCGTGCGCTCGGCGGCCTCTTTCTTGCCGACGGCGATCAACACGGGAATTTTGGCGAGCGAATGCTCGCGCACCTTATAGCCGATCTTCTCGTTGCGCAGGTCAGCCTCGACGCGCAGCCCGCGTTTGCGGGCGCTCGCTACGATCTCCATCGCGTATTCATCGCCATCCTGCGTGATCGTGCAGACGACGATCTGCACGGGCGCGAGCCACAGCGGCAGGTGACCCGCATAATTTTCAAGCAGGATGCCGATGAAGCGCTCCATCGAGCCGCAGATTGCGCGGTGCACCATCACCGGCGTCGTCTTTTCGCTGTTGGGCGCGATGTAGAAGGCGCCGAAACGCTCGGGCAGGTTGAAATCGACTTGCGTCGTGCCGCATTGCCAATCGCGGCCGATCGCATCGCGCAGCACATATTCGAACTTCGGACCGTAGAACGCGCCCTCGCCGGGGTTGAGCTCGGTCGTCACGATGTTGCCGTGGCGCGCCCTGATCTCCTCGAGCACCTGCGACATCACCGCTTCCGCGTGATCCCAGAGCGCGTCCGCGCCAACGCGCTTTTCCGGCCGTGTCGAGAGCTTGACCACGATCTTGTCGAAGCCGAAGTCCTGGTAGACGGAGAGGATCAGCTCATTGATCTTGTGGCACTCGGAGGCGAGCTGGTCCTCGGTGCAGAAGACATGCGCGTCATCTTGCGTGAAGGCGCGCACGCGCATCACGCCGTGCAGCGCGCCGGAGGGCTCGTAGCGATGCACCACGCCGAATTCGGCGAGCCGCAACGGCAGTTCGCGATAGGAGCGCAGGCCGTTCTTGAAGATTTGGACATGCCCCGGGCAGTTCATCGGCTTCAGCGCGTAGATGCGCTCGTCCTTCGTCTCGGCGTCGTCGCCGGCGGGGCGCGCCATGAACATGTTCTCGCGATACCAGCCCCAATGGCCCGAGATTTCCCACAGGTGCTTGTCGAGCACCTGCGGCGCGCTGACCTCTTGATAGTCGGCGGCGAGGCGACGGCGCATATAGGCGATCAGGGTTTGAAACAGCGTCCAGCCCTTTGGATGCCAGAACACCGTCCCCGGTCCCTCCTCCTGGAAATGAAACAGGTCCATCTCCCGCGCGAGTTTTCGGTGGTCGCGCTTTTCGGCTTCTTCGAGTTGCAGGAGATAGGCGTCCAGTTCTTGCCTGGTGGCGAAGGCGGTCCCGTAGATGCGCGAGAGCATCGGCTTGGTCGAATCGCCGCGCCAATAGGCGCCCGCGACCTTCATCAGCCTGAAGGCGTCGCCGACCTTGCCGGTGGACGTCATGTGGGGGCCGCGGCAGAGGTCGGTCCACTCGCCCTGCGAATACAGCTTCAAGTCCTGGTCGGCAGGGATCGCGTCGATCAGCTCGATCTTGAACGCCTCGCCCTTCTTCTCGAAGAGGCTCTTGGCCGCCTCGCGGCTCACGATCTGCTTCGTGAACGGCTTGTCGCGCGCGATGATCTCGCGCATCCGCTTCTCGATCGCGGGGAAGTCCTCGGGGGTGAACGGCTCCTTCCTAAAGAAGTCGTAGTAAAAACCGTTCTCGATCACCGGCCCGATGGTGACTTGGGCATCCGGCCACAACGACTGTACGGCTTCGGCGAGCACATGCGCGGCGTCGTGGCGTATCAGTTCCAGGGCGCGCGGATCCTCGCGGCCGAAAAACTCGATCTTCGAATCTCTGTCGATCGGGTCTGCGAGATCGGCGACCACGCCGTCGAGCGCCATCGCGACGGTGCGCTTGGCGAGCGAGGGCGAAATGGCCTTGGCGATCTCGAAGCCGGATACGCCAGGCGGAAAAGCGCGGCTGGCGCCGTCGGGAAAAGTGACGTGAATCATTTCGGTTCCTGCGGCTCACTCGCCGAAACGGGCCGGCGTAAGCGGTGGCGGTGTGCATATAGGCGGAGACCGGCGGGAGAGCAATGTTCGTCCGGCTCGGCTCGCGCCGATGTCAGGAAGCCCTTCCCCCCGCAAGAGGGGAAGGAGCGCGCCCGTCGTTCATGCCCAAAAATAACACAACAAGAACGCGACCACTACGGTTCCGCCGATATAAATGAAAAAACTGATCTTCAAGCAGACGGTCTTCCAATACAATATATTACAGAGAAGCATGCACAAGTTCTGCTGTTGGGCGATGGTGTCGTCTTGGCTCTCCGGGACGCGAAAATCATCGGGCCCGGCATTGGCGCTGATCGGAAAGGTGGCGCGCCCCTCGCGCGGATATCGCGGCATCAAGCAAACGAGCAGACAAAAAAACACCACGACAAAAGGCAGCAGAACCGCCTGCAACGGCAGGAAAGGCGGAAAACTGGTGCTGAAGCCCATGATCGGTCCGATCGTGAACGCCCCATAAATGACCGCCACGTTCGCCTTGAAATCGCTTATCCGAATCGAATCGGTATAGGCGGCTATCTGATTGCGATAATAAGTCGTCGCGTCTTTGGTCATGGCGTTGTTGTTCCTGACGGTCGCTTAGGATATCGGCCTGAACAGTGAATAGGTCAACAACACAAAAATAACCAACATCGTACCCAAGCATATGTAAATGCTAACCATCAAGAAGAACGTTTTCCAAAAGAGTATTCTCGAAAGAATAGCGCAGCGCAATCTGAGCTGCTCGATCTCATCGCCGCTATCCTCCACAAAAACGAAATCGCTCTTCTTTGGGTTGCGTGCGACTATGAAATTGGATTTATATCTGCGCGAATATCGAGGGTATACGCAGAACAGCAAGCAAAGAAACGCAACCAAGAAAGGCGCCAAAATGATTGGCAACGGCAGGAAATGCGGATATTTGTCACGTTGCGATACAATCGGCCCCATCATGATCGCGACGAACAAGACGGTGAGATTGGATTTAAAATCGCTGACGCGAATGCTGTCGGTATAGGCGGCGACCAAATTGCCAAAATGAAGCGCAGGGTCCGGAGCTTCTTTTGCCATTTGTCGATCCCCGGTCTTCTCAGTCTCTGCGGCGGGCACTCCGACGTCTCTCGCGGCGAAGTCTACGGATGAAAGCTAATTTCCATGGCGTGTCGTCTGATGTCAACGCATCTCGAGGCGACTCGTCGGCAGCGCGGTGGAGCGGAGACAGCTGCATGAGCGGCCGTGAACGGGCGGGCAAGGCCGCGGGCGGGGGCCTGCGCCGAGGCCCTGGGCGGCGCTCAACCGGCCTTGCGCAGCAGCGCGAGCAATTGACGATGCATCGTCTCGTTGCCGCAACAGATCGAGCCGGCGGCGAGGAAGTCCGGATCGCCGTCGGCGTCGCTGACATAGCCGCCGGCCTCGCGAATCAGCAATGCGCCCGCCGCGATGTCCCAGGAGTGGAGGCCGCGCTCCCAGAAGGCGTCGAAGCGTCCGGCGGCGACGAAGGCAAGGTCCAGCGACGCGCAGCCGAGGCGGCGCACGTTGACGACTTGCGTCATCACGACGGCGAGTTCCGCCTTGAAGCGCGGATGCTCCGCCGCCTTGCCCAGGTGCGGCACGCCGCAACCGATCAGCGCCTGCGACAGATCCGTGCGGCCCGCGACGCGCAGGCGCCGGTTGCCGCCCCAAGCGCCCTGGCCCTTTTCCGTCACATACATCGAATCGTCCGCGGGGTTGTACACGACCCCTGCGACGATCTGGCCGTCGCGCTCGAGCGCGATCGATATCGCGAAGATCGGGATCGCGTGCAGGAAATTGGTCGTCGCATCGAGCGGGTCGATGTGCCAGGTGTGCGCCTTGTCGCTTCCCTCGACGCGGCCGCTCTCCTCCATCACGAAGCCGTAGCCCGGCCGCGCCTTGGCGAGTTCCTCGAACAGGATCTTTTCGGCGCGCTGATCGGCCAAGCTGACGAAGTCGCCCGGGCCCTTCGCGGAGACCTGCAAGTTCTCGATCTCGCCGAAGTCGTGCTTCAGGCCCCGGCCGGCCTTGAGCACCGCGGCGGTCATCACGTTCATCAGGGCGGAGCGGATCATCGGAGCGTCCAGGCGGGGGAGGGGGGACGCTTATGCGATGCGGGGTGGGGAGGCAAATGCAGTGACATTCTCCGCGCTCTTCATGGATAGGGCGAGCGACGAACCAGTGGCCATCGCCGCGAGGTTCCCCCGATTTGTCAGAACATCGCGCCAATTCACGCAGCTGCAAATCATCAACGCAGCCGTCTGATCGCCCTGGCTACGACGTTGGCGGGGCAGCGCGCCAACGTCTGCGGCCCTCAGTCCGTCAATAGAGATACGGAATCAGCCGCCACGTTCGCGCGCGATAGGCTTCGTATTCCGCTCCGAACTGATCGGCGAGCAACCGTTCTTCGGCATTCATGCGCGCCACGAGCGGGACGATCATCAGAAGGGTCAGCGCCACGCCGACGCCCGAGCGAAAGGCGAGCGACCAGCCCAGTGCGTTGACGATGAGGCCGAGGTAACTCGGATTGCGAATGATTCCATAGAGCCCATCGGTGACGAGCCGGTGGCCGGGTTGGATCGCGACGAGGCCGCTGAACCGGCGCCCGAGCACGAAGACCGGCGCGATGCGCAACACCCCGCCTACGACGAACAGCGCAAAGCCCAGCCAACGCACGCCCTCGCCATCGAAAGTCCAAAAGTCGAGGCGGTCGGTATAGGCGGGCAGGAAGCCGGCGAGCAGGCCGAGTATGCCGAGGGCGCCGATCACCCAGCGATTCGAACGATCCTCGCGAACGCCGGCGCCGAGATGGCCCTGGGTGAGCAACCCAGCGCCCGCCAGCGCGAACAGCGCCAGCGTCACCGCGACGAGCGCCGGGTGCGAAAAGAACGCGCCGACGCCTCCTTCGCCGGCGATCGCCAGCGCGAGATAAAGCACGGTCACCACCGTGGTGAACGCCGCCAGCCGTGGCGTGGTCATGGGCCGTCCCCTTTTCGCTCGCCGTCGGATTTGGGGCGCCGATATTCCTTCGTCGAGTTGCGATCTTATCACAGATCGACATCGCGCACGGGCGAGGGCGCGCCGGTGCGCCGGTTGCGACCGCCTCGCCGCCGCCTTGCGGCTTGCGCTCGCGGAACTGACGGAGTGAGGCTACCGCCCGGCTACC
>DASXYQ010000081.1:0-9913 GCA_036502445.1 Roseiarcus sp.
TCGCGCGGAAATCGGGCGTGACCGGCGCGCCAGGACCCGCGCGCAGCTCATGGAGGCCGCCCGCGAGTTATTTGCGGAGCGAACGATCGAAACCGCCACGATCGATGAAATCGTGACGGCGGCGGGGGTGGCGAAGGGCACTTTCTACGTCCACTTCAAAGACCTCGTGGACTTGCAGGGCGCGGTCGCGGAGGAGCTCGCCCAAGAGATCGACGATCTGGTGCAGCGTCTGTCGCTGACCGACCCGATCGAGCGCGTCGCCGGAGGCTGCGCCATTTTCATCGGCGAAGCGCTGCGCCATCCCGCTTGGGGCAGTCTCATGGCGCGGGCCGCATGGGCGATGCCTTCGGTGGCCAACTTCGCGCGCGCGCATCTGATCGAGGACTTGCAGAGCGCGGCGGCGAGAGGTCGACTTGCCCGGGTGACGCCGGAACTGAGCTTCGAAATCGTCACCGGGATCTTGCTGCAACTCATGCGAGCGGCGGGCGAGCGGCGCCTTTTGCCCGAGCAGGCGCCTGCCGCGGTGGCCGCGATATTGCGCGCGATCGGCATCGACGCCGAAGAGGCTCTCGCAATTGTCAGACGCGTTTTCGATCAATCCAGTTCACCCCCGACCGATCCGGGCTCGCCCGCGGATTGAGCGCCGTTCCGCCGCGCACCTGGGGGTGGTTACGAAAGCCGGCTATTTACTCTTCGTAAGTGTGGGCCGAACGCGCCAGCATCATTCGCCCGCCTGCCCGGAGCCCGCCACACGACGAAACCGAGGCGACTCGACGAGGTTGCGCTCCCTGCGTTTTTGCAAATGTCTGCGGACCGGCCACGCGAACAGGTGTGTGGCGCCCCAGCCGATGATGAGCCCGAGAATTCCGACGGCGATCGCATCGGCGCTGGTGGGGACTGCGGGCTCGAAGTCTTGCCAAGCCTTGCGCGCGGTCGCGAAATCAAAATCGCCGGCGAGGACGAGAAGTCGACGCCACAAGGCGGAATCCCTGAACGCCGCCAGCGCGGCTTTCAGGCGCTCGAGCCGTCCGATATGGCTTTGCATCTCGACCCCTTGATCGTGGACGACCGGGTCGGGATTGTTCTCGAGTCGGGTGACGGCTTCGGGCGGCGTCAGGGAACGCTTGGCCGCGTCGTCGTCGAAGATGCCGACCACGCGCGAGAGTTCGTCGACCGCGCCCGCCAGCCGCTGACGATATTGCTGCGCGAATTCCGGCGCCTGCGTCGCGAGGAGCCCGCACAAGAGGCCGATAGCGAGGGCAATTCGCCGCAAGAACATCGTTGGGGTCTCCTGGCGCTCCGGCTGGATTCGATACGTCCGTATATCACAATCCGGTTGACGCGGGGACGTGAATTTGACCCCATGCGTCCGAAGGACCCGAGCCGCCGTGGAGAGCGCGATTGGCCCAGAGGCGCCCGGCTCCGGTTGCCGCGCCGGCCCGAGCCTGGCCGGCGCAGCGTTCCTTCGCCGGTCGGCACTCGACCGAGATAGGCCCTGATCTTGTCGCCGGTTTGGCGCTGGCGGCAACTGCCCTCAATCGGAACCTTGGAAACCTGAAAGCGTCTATTTCGCGCCGCCGCCCAACTCTGATATCGATGCTCTCGGCGCCGTAGCGCCAGAGCGCAGATCTGTCGCGGAGGAAGCGAGATGAGCGACTCCGATTTCTTTCCCGGCTTCGTCGAGCGTGAAATCGCTCTCGGCAACGTCAGCCTGTACGCAAGGATCGGCGGCGCCGGCGCGCCGCTCGTGCTGCTGCACGGCTATCCGCAATCGCATGTGATGTGGCGCCGGATCGCGCCGGCGCTCGCCTCGCGGTTCACGGTCGTAGTGCCGGATTTGCGCGGCTATGGCCGCTCGTCGATTCCCCCTTCGCGCGACGGCGAGGGCTATTCGAAACGCGTGATGGCCGCGGACATCGTGGCGCTGATGCGCGAGCTGGGGCACGAGCGTTTTCGCCTCGCAGGCCATGATCGCGGGGCGCGTGTCGGCTATCGCCTCGCGCTCGACCACCCCGAGCGGATCGAGAGATTGGCGGTGCTCGACATCGTCCCGACCGGCGAGATGTGGCGCGGCATGGATGCGGCGCGCGCGATGGCGGTCTATCACTGGATGTTCCTCGCGCAGCCCGAGCCGCTGCCGGAAACCCTGATCGCACGCTCGGCTCGCGAATATATCGACCACACTTTGGCGAGCTGGACGACGAGCCGTTCGCTCGCTTGTTTCGGCGAGGAGGCCCTGGGGAACTATCGCGCGGCTTTCGCCGATCCCACTCGCATTCACGCCTTCTGCGAGGATTACCGCGCGGGCGCGACAATCGATCGCGCCGACGACGAGCGGGATATGGCCGCGGGCAACGAGATCGCAACGCCGCTGCTCGCGCTATGGGGCGATCATGGCATTCCCGCCGCCGGCGCCGATCCCTTGGACGTGTGGCGGCGCTGGGCGAGCGACGCTCGCGGCCAGGGCGTAGCGTGCGGACACTTCCTGCCGGAGGAGGCGCCGGAGGCGACGCAGCGGGCGCTGCTGGATTTCTTCACTCGAGGTAGGCGAGAACATTGAGCGAAATTCCCATCGGCGTCGTCACCATTTCCGATCGCGCCTCGGCCGGCGTCTACGAGGACAAGGGCGGTCCGGGCATCGAGGCCGCGCTCGCGGCGATCCTCGCGACGCCGTGGCGCTCCGTTCGCCGCGTGATCCCGGACGAGAGGCCGCGGATCGAAGCGACCTTACGCGAACTCGCCGATATCGAGCGCTGTTCGCTGATCCTGACCACCGGCGGCACCGGGCCCAGCCCGCGCGACGTGACGCCCGAGGCGACCGAGGCGGTCTGCGATCGTCTCATGCCGGGCTTCGGAGAGTTGATGCGAACGCGAAGCCTGCTCGAAGTGCCTACCGCGATCCTCTCGCGTCAGCTCGCGGGATTGCGCGGCCGCAGCCTGATCGTCAACCTGCCCGGGAAGCCCGCGGCAATCCGGACTTGCCTCGACGCGGTCTTCCCCGCGATCCCCTATTGCCTCGATCTGATCGGCGGCGATCGGCTCGAGACCCGCCCGGATGTCTGCGCCGCGTTCCGGCCGAAGGTCTGAGCGGGTAGCGCGACGGCGAACAATCTGCGATAACTCAGCCAACACGAGCGACTTCAGCCGTGCGAGGAAACGAGAGTCCACGATGATCTACGAATTGCGCGTCTACCGAACGCTGCCCGGCCGCCTGCCTAATCTGCTCGCGCGTTTCCAGAACCACACGCTGCGCATCTGGGAGAAGCATGGCATCCGCCAAGCGGGTTTCTGGACGACGCTGGTCGGCGAATCCAACACCGAGCTCACCTATATGCTGGCGTGGGAATCGCTGGCGGAGCGCGAGGCGAAGTGGCCCGCCTTCTTTGCGGATCCGGAGTGGCTGGCCGTGCGCGACGAGTCCGAAAAGGACGGCCCGATCAACGCCAGCATCAGCAACCAGATCCTGCAGCCGACCGCGTTCTCGGCGGTAAAATAGCGGCGCCTCGCGCCGAAGGGCGCCGTCAGTGAGGCGCCGCTTTCCATTCGCGAGCGTTGCGCGAGACCCGCCCGGGAGGATTCGAATGAGCTGGACGGCGTATGCCATTACCCTCGGTCTCTTGTCGAGCCTCGCATATTCGACGCCGTCGCTGGCGGCGGCGGAGCTTGAAACAAGAAGCTTTACGATCCCCTCGGTCGATCCGGGGATCGAACTCTATGTGCGCAACAAGCACCCGGTCGGGATGACGACGTTCAGCGCTGACAGGACCCTTCTCTTCGTTCATGGCGCGACCTATCCCGCTGAGACGGCTTTCGATTTGCCGATCGAGGGCGTTTCGATGATGGACCTGATCGCGCAGCAGGGCTACGATGTCTTTCTGGTCGATGTTCGCGGCTACGGCGGCTCGACGAGGCCGCCGGAAATGGACCAGCCGCCGGCGGCCAACAAGCCGCTCGCGACCTCGGCCGACGCCGCCAAGGACCTCGGCGCGGCGGTTGATCATGTCTTGAAGACGAGGAACATTCCGAAACTGGATTTGATGGGGTGGTCGTGGGGGACGTCCACGGCCGGAGCCTATACGTCGTTGCACGACGAGAAGATCAACCGGCTCGTCCTTTACGCGCCGGCTTGGCTTCACGAGCCGCCCATCGCGCCGAAGGGCGATCCTCTTGGGGCCTATCGCATGGTGGGCAAGGATACCGCCAAGGCGCGTTGGTTGAAAGGCGTGCCGGAGGACAAGGTCGCGACCTTGATTCCCCCCGGCGTGTTCGACGCATGGTGGAATGCGACGCTGGCGACCGATCCGGTCGGCAGCAAACTAAACCCGCCCATGCTGCGCGCGCCCAATGGCGTGTTTGAGGAATTTACAAATTATTGGCTGGCGGGAAAGCCCTACTACGATCCAGGCAAGATAACCGTTCCGACGCTGCTCATCCATGCCGAATGGGATGCGGACCTGCCGAGCTATCAGGCGGAGGCTTATTTCAAGCAGCTGACGAATGTCCCCTACAAGAGATTCGTCGAATTGGGCGAAGGCACGCATACCGTCATGCTCGAGAAAAACCGCATGCAGTTCTTCCGGGAAATCATCGGATTTTTATCGGAAAGCGATCCTCTCGCGCTGCGTTGATTTCCCCTCTCCCCGCATCTTTGCGGGGAGAGGCAGGGTGAGGGGCCGGGCGAGTAGCCGGACTGCTGAAACGGCACGACTGTTCGGTCGAACAGATAGTCATCTGAAGGATTGGCGCATAATTGAACAGGTGCGGCCACTCACCCAAGCCCCTCACCCGACCTCTCCCCGCGAAGAGGCGGGGAGAGGGGAACAACGACGCGCCCGATTGGCCCGAATTCGGATGGCTCATAGAAATTCGTGGACCTGCTCGATCGACGTTTCGTGGATCGGGCTGTCGAAGACGATTTCGCCGCGCGCCATCGCCACGACACGGTCGCAGGACTGAAAGACGTGCTGCATATTATGCGAGATGAAGACGCCGGTGAGGTTTTGCGCCTTCAAACCCTTCACGAAACCAATCACCTTAATCGTCTCCTTGACGGAGAGGTGATTGGTCGGCTCGTCGAGGATCAGCACTTTCGATTTGAAGTTCATGGCTCGTGCGATGGCGACACCCTGGCGCTGTCCGCCCGACAATTCGCCGACGCGCGCGTCGGGCGAGCGCACATGTAGATCGACATCGGCTATCGCCCTGATGCTTTGCTTGCGCATCGACTCGAGATCCATCGCGCCGATGCCGAACAGCGACCATTTCAGCGGCTCTCGGCCGATGAACAGGTTGCGCGCTATGCTCATGGTCGGAACCATCGAATTATACTGGTAGATGGTCTCTATGCCGAGCCGCATCGCGTCTTTGGGGTTGCGGATCTGGACCTCCGCGCCCTCGACCAGGGTCAGACCGGAATCCGGCCGAAGCACGCCCGAAAGTATCTTGATCAGCGTCGATTTGCCCGCTCCGTTGTCGCCCACGAGGCCGAGAATTTCGCCACGACGAATTTTCAGACTCACGTTCTTCAGCGCGTGAACGCCCGAATACCATTTCTGCAAGCCCCGGCATTCGATGATGGGGGTCTCGGATGCCGCGACGCGGTTCGCTGACGCCAGCGCGCTGACCGCCTCGTTCATGCGGGCGTCTCCATCTTGATGCTGCGCGCCGTGCGGCCGAGCCAGGAATTGGCGATCACCGCCAGAATGGTCAGCGCGCCCACGGCGAATTTGAACCAGCCGGCGTCGACCTGGGTCATGACGAGGCCGTTGTCGATCACGCGGATCAACAGCGCGCCGACGATGGCGCCCAGCACCGTGCCGACGCCCCCGGTCAGGGCGGTGCCCCCTATCACCGCGGCGGCGACGGCCTGCAGCTCGAGCCCTTCGCCGATCGAGGGCAGCGGCGAATGGAGGCGGAAGACCTGGATCACGCCGCCGAAGCCCGCCAGCACCGAGCAGAGAATGAAGCAGAAGATCTTGACGCGACGCGCCGAAACGCCCATCGCGCCGGCGGCTTCCAGTTGACCGCCGGTCGCGCGGATCCAATTGCCGAGATTGGACCGGTCCATCATCGCCGAGGCGATCAGCGCGATCGCGACGAACCAGACGAACGAGGCGCGGAACAATCCGCCCGGTCCGACGAATTGGGTGAAAATTCCGGTCGAGAGCTCGTCGGGCAGCAACGGCGGGAAACCGCCGGAGATGACGACGGTCAGCGAGCGCACGATGAACAACATGCCCAGCGTCGTGATGAAGCTCGGTATGGCGAAGGTCAGCGTGATGAACCCGTTGAGGAGACCGATCGCCGCGGCGACGAGGAGCCCGAGCACGACCGCGATAAAGGCGGGCACATCCGCGATGATCAACAGCGATGCGACCATCGGCGTGAGCGCGAATGTCGAGCCGACCGAAAGATCGAATTCGCCACAGATCATGAGGATCGCGACGCCGATCGAGACCAACCCGACCTCCGGCAACAGGCCCAGCATTCCGCGCAGATTGTCAGGAGAAAGGAAGGCGCCGCCGGAGCGCGCGTCGAACACGATCGCGAGCAGGATGAGCAGCGCGAGACCTGCCAGCTCCGGCTTTTCCAGATAAATTCGGAAGAGGTTCCTCACAACGACATTTCCTCAGGAGTTTCTCGCCGGTCCCGGCGGGAGCTTTCACGCCCCCGCCGTCTACTCCTCTCCCCGCCTCTTCGCGGGGAGATCGGGTGAGGGGCCGAGTGATTGGCCGCACCTGTTCAAAAGGACGTAGCCGCAAATCGTTCACAGGGCTACGAGTTCACAGGGTGTCATGCGATTTCAACGGTCGGGCTACTCACCCAGGCCCCTCACGCCGCCTCTGCCCGCAAGAAGCGGGGAGAGGGGGACGCCCGTCAGTTCGAACGACGCCCGAACTAGTCCAATTTAGCGAAGACCCTTCTTGGCCAGCCCCATCAGCGAATCCGCCGCTTCTGGCGTGAACACGGCTTCGCCCGTGTCGATATCGGCGGGGGCCAATCCGATGTTCTTCTCCAGATAGACCTGCATCACCGGCAGGAAGCCCTGCTCATAGGGCTGCTGATCGATCTCGACCTGGATGTAGCCGGCCTTCATCTGCTCGATCACCTGCGCGGCGAGGTCGAAACCGCCCAGCAGAATCTTGCCCGGCGGAATGTTGCGATCCTTCAACATGCGCGCGACGTTGGAATGCCACAGCCCGGTCTCGATATAGGCGGTCGTGTCGGGATGGGCGCTGATGTACGCGCCGACGCGATCCGTCACGACCGCGCCATCGGCGCTGACGTCCTGTCGGTCGATCACGATTTCGCGGCCGGGGTTGGCCTTCTTGAATTCCTCGAGCCCGTTCATGATGCCCTTGGCCCGCTGCTCCGACCAGTTCTGGCCGGGCGCGTTGACCCCGACGAGCACGCGAATCGGGCCTTCCTTCGGGAACAAAGCCGCCATGCGCCGTCCCAGCGTCGTGCCGGCGGGAACAAAGTTCTGGCCGACGAAGGCCTGGCGAAGCTCGAGCTCCGGCCCTTCGGTCGCATCGACATTGGAGGCGATCACGATCACGCCCTTTTCCTTGGCTTCCTTCAGATTTGAGATGAAAGCCTTGTTGTCGACCAGCGTGGTGATCAATGCATCGGGTTTGCGCGCGAGGGCCGCTTGCTGATTGGCGACCTCTTGCTCGACCGAGCCTTCGGTCTGCGTGAAGATCATCTGGCAATTCGCCTGGATCTTGGCGCAAGCGTCGTCGAAGCCTTTTTTCACCGCCTGCCAGAACGGATTGGAGGCCGAAGAGTGGTGCGTGTATACTATATTCAGCTGATCGGCCTCGGCCGCGCCCGCGAAAAGCGCGAATGCGGACACGACGCCCGCCGCGACGATGGATTTGCGCATATTTGGTCCTCCCATTATTAGCTCAGTCTTCTCATGCTCCGCGGCGCCGAGCGGGCCTCGACGTCAGAGCGTCGAGACCCGCCGCGTCACCGTGAATCTCTTGTCCAGGTCGGGCGCCAGTTCGAGGCCGAGTCCGGGGCCGGAAGGAACGGAGATGAATCCGTCCCTTACCTCGGGCAATGCCGTCACCAGATCGCGATACCAGGTCCGGTAATAGGCGCGGACGCTCTCCTGAACCAAGGCGTTCGGCGCGTTGAGCGAAAGATGGGTCGAAGCGGTGAGAACCACGGGACCCGTGCAGTCGTGCGGCGCGATCGGCAGATGCCAGGCTTCGGCCATCGCGGCGATCTTCCTGGCCTCGGAAATCCCTCCGCACCAAGCGACGTCCAGCATGACGACGCCCGCGACGCCCGTCTCCAGCAGGTCCCGGAAGGCGAACCGGCTTCCCAGCGTTTCCGACGCGCAAATGGGCGCGGTCGACGCCTCCGCGTATCGTTTCAGCGAGCCGAGGCTGTCCATCTTGATCGGGTCTTCGTGCCAGAAGGTATTAAACGGCGCGAGCGCGCGCGCGATCTTCATGGCTGGCAGCAACTGCCACATCGAGTGAAACTCGACCATGACGTCCATCTGGTCGCCAACGGCGTCTCTGATCTTTTCGAACGGGACGAGCGCGGCATCGAGGTCTTCCGAAGAGATGTAGCCGCCGTCCGTCTTCTCGGCGGCGTGATCGAACGGCCATATCTTCATGGCCGTTATCCCCTCGCTCAGCAACTCGGACGCCAACTCGTCGGCGCGATTGAGAAAGCCGTCGAGATCGTCATATGCTTGGCGCTCACCGGCGCCGAGGCCATAGTTGGACGTAGTCTGTCCGGTCGCCTTGCGCATGTAAGAGGAGCCGGCGCAGGTGTTGTAGGTGCGGATCTTCGTCCGCGAAAAACCGCCGAGCAATTGGGCGAGCGGCTGTCCGGCGACCTTGCCGAAAACATCCCAGAGCGCGATGTCCAGGGCGGAATTGCCGCGCATCTCGGCGCCGGTGGAGCGAAATCCGAGGTAGCCCGTCAGGTCCTTCGAAATCCGATCGATTTCGAGCGGGTTGCGGCCGAGTAGTTTCTGCGCGAGCGCTTCGTGGACATACGCCTCGACGGTCTTGGCGAGGTAAAAAGTTTCGCCGAGGCCGCTCACACCCTCGTCGGTCCTGACTTGAAGCCAGAGCAAGTTCGGGAATTCGTCGACCCGGATTGTCTCGAGCGCTGTGATCTTCATCGACGCCTCCGGTGCGATGGATTGCGGCGCATCTCAGTTGACCCCCGCGTCGAGCAGCGCCTTGACGCTGTTGTCGAAGTGCTCCGCCATCGCCGTCGCGGCCGCGCGCGGGTCCTGGCGCGAAATGGCGGCGGCGATAGCCTCGTGCGCCTCGATGCTCTCCATGCGCTCCTTCGCGGAGGGCCGGCTGAGCCAGGCGACATGCCAGGTCTTGCGGGTGACGTCCTGGAAGGACTGCACGATCAGCGAAAACATCGGATTGCGCGACGCGACGGCGATCGCGGCGTGGAACTCGATATCGTGGGCCTTGACGAGTTCGGGCGTCTGAAAGCCGGCCCGCATCGCCGCCGCATGCCGGCTTATGTCGAGGCTCTCGACGTTGGTGCGCCGAAGCGCGGCAAGGGCGACCGTCCGCATCTCGACGGTTCGGCGGACGTCGTAAATCTGCTGGATCGAGACGTGTTCCGTATAGACCGCGTGGTCGACGACGAGGCCGAGAACGCTCGCGTCGGGTATCGTGACGCGCGCCCGCCTGCCATTCCCGACGTCAATCAACGTGAGCGCGGCCAGGGATCGGAGGGCTTCGCGCACCACCGCGCGGGAGACGCCAAAGGCGAGGCGACAACGAAGCTTCGCTCGGTATCGGCGCCGCGGGCTTCAAGTCATTGGCGCGGATCAGTCCGATGATGCGTTGCATCTCCGGCGTGACCAGTCCCGAGGGTCCGGCGATCACGGCGTCGCCGCCATCGAGATCGTTGGCGAGCG
>DASXYQ010000082.1:0-9936 GCA_036502445.1 Roseiarcus sp.
CGATACGCACGGCTGGCAGTAGGCTTCGTCCGAACCCACGACCAGCAGCTTCTCGATCGCGCGGCGGGCGGTCGTGTAGTTAGGATGCGCGCGCGAATAGCCGAGGGTCTCGAACATGAGTAGGCTATTGACCATGGCTGGAAAGATGGCGCCCAACCCGTCCTCTCCGTTGAGCCGCTCTGTAACGAATTTCACGGCCGCATCGATCGCTCGCCTGTGCGAGCCTTCTGGGAAGCGTGGCTCGGCTACGCGTAGAATCCTGTCGACAGTTCGGAAAAATTGAAACCAGGCGGAATTCTGATGCGGCGCTTTCGCCGGCATATCCGTCGTCAGCGGCGGCGCGAGAAAGAGTTCCTCGACGCTGACCCGCTTGGGATTGCGGGCGACCGGCTTCAATGCGCGCAACACCAGCAGCGGCGCGATCACGGTGCGCGCCCAATAGGATACCTTGTCGAGATGAAACGGGAACCAGCGCGGCAGCAGCATGATTTCGACCGGCATGACGGGAACGGCGCGCCAACTGACGATTCCGAACAGGGCCAGCAGCGCGCGCGTGAAAACGTTGCTTTGCGCGGCGCCGCCTCGTGCGCGGATCGCGGCGCGCGCCCGGCGCATGTGCGGCGCCTCGATGTCGTCGCCGATCATCTTCAGCGCGAAATAGGCCTTCACGCTCGCGCTCATGTCGAAATCGCCATCGTGAAACAAGGGCCAGCCGTCATGCGCGCCTTGGCGGCGGCGGAGATACGTCGCGATCTTGGCTTCCAATTCCATGTCGACGGGCTCGCCGAGGTAATGCCGCATCAAGACATATTCGGCCGGGATCGTGGCGTCGGCCTCGAGTTCGAACACCCAATGCCCATCCGGACGCTGAACGGCCAACAGGGCGTCGGTCGCCGCGGAAATCGCGCCGTCCAGCGATCTCGGCGAAATCTGAGTGCCGCGCGCTGAGACTTCGGACATCTTTTCTTTCTCCATTGGTCATTGCGGCGCGAGTGTACGCGCCGCTTTCGTTCCCGACCGGATGGCGCCCTCGATCGTCGCCGGAAGCCCGGTGTTCGTCCAATCGCCGGCCAGACACAAATTGGTCCAGGCGGTGTCCGCAGCGGGGCGCTTCGCCTCCTGCTCCGGCGACGCGGCGAAGGTGGCGCGCCGTTCGCGCACGATTTGCCACGCCGGCATCGGGGCCGCAATGTCCGCCACCGCCGCAACGTCCCGCCAAATGCGCGCGGCGAGCTCCTCCCGAGGAATTTCGAGCAGGTGATCGGCGGCGCTGATCGTCACCGAGAGGCGTCCAGGAAAAGAGAACAGCCATTGCGCCAGCCCATGCACCACTCCGATCAAAGGGGCGAGCCCTGCGCGAGGCTCGATACGGTAATGTGCATTGACGATTGCCCGGAATTGTGCCGGCGTCGACAGGCCCGGGACGAGTTCGCCCGCGGCCTGAGGGGGAACCGCGAGGATGACGCCATCCTCCGACTTCAAGGCGATCGTCGCATCGCCAAAGTCGAGTTCGGTCGCCCGATGGGAATCGAGACCGAGCCCGCGCAACCGGCGACCGAAGGTCACGCCGCCGCCGCTCGCCTCGATGTAGCGAATCGCGGGATCTACGAAGGCGGCGGAAAGACCGTTGCGCGCGATCAACGGATGATAGTTGCGCCCGCCCGCCGCGAGCGTCTCGCGGATGACGCTCGCCGCCAGTATTGCAGAACCTTCTGGAGCGTCGATGTTGAGCGCGGACGTGAGGAACGGTTCGATCAGGCGCTCGTAGAGAGGTCCTGCGCACGAAATCGTCTCCTCGATCGTGGCGCCGCGCCGCGCCCGCAAAAGTCGCGCGAGCGCGAGATATTCGGGAAGGCGCGCGCCGGGCGTGCGGCGCTTTCGGTCGAGAATCCACCAGGGAATCGGCCCGTCGTTGGCTTTCACGGTCCAACGCTCGCCAGTCTTGAGGTCGACGAAGGGAAAAGAAGCCGACGGCGACGACGAGAGACGACCGCGCGCCCCGATGGCGTCGAGATAGGCGAGCGTCGCCCGATTGCCGGAAAGGACGAGATGATTGCCGTTGTCGATTTCCATGCCGAGCGTGGAATCGAGATACGAACGGCATCGTCCCCCCGCTTGCCGGGTAGCCTCGTGGACAGCGACGCTGATTCCGCGAGAGGCGAGATCGACTGCCGCGGAGAGCCCCGCCAGGCCGGCGCCGACGACGTGAATCGTGCGCGACCTCAGCGGAGGATGCAACGCAAGAGAATCCAGACGAGGCTAACGCGACGCAGTTTGACCCGCGCCCGCGGCGCTTCCCATCTGCGCGCGACCAATTGCGACAAGATCAGGCGATAGGCCTCCGCCATGATGCGGGGGGTTCGCACCACGGCGCGAGGACTCCGGGCCAGGATCGCCTCCGACTC
Organism: Roseiarcus sp.; assembly: GCA_036502445.1. Taxonomy (GTDB): domain Bacteria; phylum Pseudomonadota; class Alphaproteobacteria; order Rhizobiales; family Beijerinckiaceae; genus Roseiarcus. Next base: position 2,406 of record DASXYQ010000082.1, read on the forward strand.
GAGGAAGTGGCGTTCGGCGCGCGCCACGACGGGCGCGCAGGCGTCTCCAATCGCCGGATGGGCGATCGCCTCCGTTGGAACGCGCGTCGTGATGCCGGCGCCGAGGAGGGCCTCCAGCGGCAGATATAGCCGTCCCACGCCCGCATCCTCGTCGATATCGCGAAGGATGTTGGTCAATTGCAGCGCGCGGCCCAGGTGATGCGCCAACGCAACGCCGGGCTCTTCGTCCATTCCGAACACGCGGACGCTGAGCCGGCCGACGGCGCTGGCGACGCGATCGCAATAGAGATCGAGCGTCGCCCAATCCGGCGCGGCTATCGTCGACAGCACGTCCATCTCCATGCCGTCGATCACCGCCATGAAGTCCTCGCACCGGAGCTGGAAGTTTTCTATCGCCCGGGCCAGCGCGATCAAGCGCTGCCGCGGCGCGCCCGCATAGGTCGCGTCGAGATCGTCGCGCCAACGCTGTAGCCGCGCGATCTGAACCTCGCGCGGGCCGCCATTGTCGGCGATGTCGTCCACCGCCCGGCAGAAAGAGTAGATCTCGAACATGGCCTGGCGTTGCCTCGCCGGCAGGATCCGCATCGCCAGGTAAAACGAGCTCCCGGAGGCCCGCGCGGCCCCGTCTTCGACCGGTTCGGCGATCGCCAAGGTCATATTCGCGACCCCGAGGCGGCCGGGCCAGAGGCTGGACCGGAGCCATGCTTCGCGCCGCGGTAAGCAGCGAAGAGGCCTATCCACCCCGCCTGCCACTTGCTGAGATGGGTCTCCTCGCCGAGTGGGTCCTTCTCTGCGAGCACGCCGGTCAGCCGCATCGCGAGCGCGTGAATGACGGAAATCTCGGCCCGCAACCGCCAGTCGGCGATGGCGCCGACCAGCCCATCGCCGTCGCGGAGCAATTCCGCTGTGCGAACTGCGAGTTCGGCGATGCAGGAGCGCAAGCCGGGGGACGCCATCTTCGCTCCCAGCGTTTCGATGGAGACCCCGCGGCTGGCCAGGATATCCAACGGCAGGTAGACCCGGTCGAGATCACGATAATCCGCGCCGCAGTCCTGGAGGTGGTTGATCACCTGCAGCGCCGCACAGATCGCATCGGAAGCCGCCCACGTCGAGGGGCTCTCGCCGTGCACGTCGAGGACGAAGCGTCCGACCGGCATCGCCGAAAGGGCGCAGTACGACATTAGATCATTCCAATCCGCGTAGCGGCGCTTCGTCGCGTCGAGCCGAAAGGCCTTCAGGAGGTCTTGGGCGTGTCGCGGCGCAAGCCCGCGCTCGCCCAGCGCGCGCCGCAAAGCCGCTGCCTCGGGGGTTGGCTGGAGACCTGCCTCGCCGAGCAGAGCTGCCTCCATGCGATCCAGGCGCTCGATTTTTTCCGCCGAGGTCAGCGACGGGTTGTCGGCGACATCGTCGGCGGCGCGCACGAAATAATAGAACGCCAGGATGATCGGACGGTGCCGGGCGCGAACGAGCAGCGACGCAACGGGGAAATTCTCCTGCCGGTGCGTCTTTCCGGATCGCGATGGATTGACGTTCGTCATGGCCCCTCGTACGCCAGCGCCTGGAAACGGCTCGCTTTCACCGGCGCTTCGTCATAGTCGGACGGGCCGGGCGCAGTTGATATAGGGAATATAGAAGCGCCTTCGAAAAGGCGAGGCCCACAGTCGGAGTGCGCGGATCGATATGATCATGTTTCCACCCTGACGGCCCCGCAATTTTGGTTGCGTGCAGCGCGCCGCCTCGCCTGAATTCACGGCGCCTTTGACGCCGATGGAATACAGAAAGAACATATTTTGGCTTGAAAAACAACACCAACCCCCGGGACCGTTCCGCGCATCGAGAGAGCGCTGACGCGGGCGACTGAGCGGGACTTACCGGCCGCGATAACGCCAGAAAGAATGGGCTCCTCGTGAACAAAAGTACGCACGACCGAGGGGGAGCCGCCCGGAGTCCAAGGCGCGACTGGCGACGCATCCACCATTCGCCGTTGTTCTGGGTCGGCGTCGCGATGTTCTTGACGGCGATCCTGACCTACGTTTTTTCGGAGGACCTGTCCCTACGCCTGCGCCCGCACGGACCGGAGCCAGGCGGCCAAGCCAACGCCAACTCGCCGCCGTAGTAATCGCGTTCGCTTTCGATACGAAACAAGTAAGCGCGATATGGCTTTCCGCCGAATTCGGTAGGCCACGAACTACACGGGTTTGGTGACTGACGCGCGCTTGCCGGCTAAGGCGCGCTCGACATGCGATCGCACTTCCTCCCTGTCATAGGGCGCTCCCTTATCCGAGGCGATATCCGACTCGGCCGCGTCGAGAGATGCCCGTAGGTTCTCGCGCTCGGCGGGCGTAAGCACGGAGATCTCCTCCATCGTCGTGACGGGGCCAAGACACTCGGCTGCGCCGCCGATCGACGTGAGTGGGTCTTCATGGCTGGACCATATCACGAAAGGTCGATTTTCGCCAATAAAGCGTCCGGCGCTCCGGCGCTGATGAACGACGGCCGCTTAGTACGTGTGGCGTCAAGATACGGCAGATGCGGCGGGCCGGCCTTCGCCAACCCGCCGCCCTCATTTTGTCAATCGGCGCCTTCGCGCGTTACGCCTTCGGGAACTCGAACGCCACGAAGCGTGAGGCGTCCGCCGTCTTGACCAGCATGAGCACCGTCTTCTTGCCGTCCTGCTTCGCCTTTGCGATGCCCGCCTTGACTTCGCTCGGCGTGCTCACCGGCTTGCCGGCGACTTCCATTATGACGTCGCCGCTGGCGAGCCCTTTGCTGGCCGCCAAGCCGTCGGGATCGACGTTGACGATTGCGACGCCATGCTGACCCTCGTTCGCGGGAGCCAACTGGACGCCGAGCTTGAGAGCGCTATCGGTGGTCGGCGCGACGTCGGCCTTCGCGGTCCGCTCCGAGTTCTGGGAGCCGAGCGTGATGTCCGCCGTCTTCTCGGCGCCGTCGCGCAGGTAGGTCAGCTCGGCCTTTTCGCCGGGCTTGAGCGCGCCGATGTGACGGGTGAGATCGGCAGCGTCCTTCACCTCCTCGCCGTTCAGCTTGGTGATGACGTCACCCGACTTCAGACCCGCCTTGGCCGCCGGGGTTCCCGGCATGGCCTCGTCGACCAGCGCGCCATTCGCGGCCTTCAGACCAAGACCGTCGGCGATGTCCTGGCTGACCGGCTGAATCTGGACGCCGAGATAGCCGCGGTTCACCACGCCGCCGTGTTCGAGAGAATCGACCACATTGTCGACGGTGTTGGCGGGGATGGCGAAGCCGATGCCGACGCTGCCACCCGACGGCGAGAAGATCGCCGTGTTCACGCCGACCACTTCGCCCTTCAGGTTGAAGGTCGGGCCGCCGGAATTGCCCCTGTTGATCGGAGCGTCGATCTGCAGGAAGCTGTCATACGGACCCGAGCCGATATCGCGGCCCTCGGCCGAGATGATGCCCGCGGTGACCGTGCCGCCGAGACCGTAGGGGTTGCCGATCGCGACGACCCAATCGCCCACGCGCGGCGTCTCCTTGGCCAGCTTGACGAACGGATAGTCGCCCGGTTCCGTGATCTTCAGCAATGCCAGATCCGTCTTCGGATCCGTGCCGATCACCTTGGCGTCGAGTGTCTTGCCGCCGTCCATGGTCACGGTGACGGTCTTGGCGTTCTGGACCACGTGGTTATTGGTGACGATATAACCGTCAGCGGAGATCAGGAAGCCGGAGCCGAGCGCCGTTTCGTGTCGGGGCTGCGTCTGATTTCGCTCGCCCTGTCCGCCGAATCGCTTGAAGAACTGCTGGATGTCGGGCGGCAGGTTCTCCATCTGACTGGAGAGGTCGCCGGAATGCGCAGCGGCGTCCTGGATGTTCACCTTGACCGAAACGACGGCCGGCTTCACGCGGTCGACGACGGTGGCGAAGGACGGCATGGCGGACGTCTGCAGGTCGGCGGTATTGACGGCGCCCGCTATGGCGGAGCTCGAGGCGGACAGCATCGATCCGCCGATGGCGCCCGAAGCGATGATCGCTACGACTGCGGCCGAAGCCAGCATACGACCCCTACCCAGGATGGGGTTATTCGAGTTGAGGATAGACATGGTATTCTCCATGATTAATGAGCGCACGTGGCGTTCGATGGCGACACCATGCTTCAAGTCGCCTGAGGGAGACGTTGCCGGCGCATTAATCTTTCTCAATCCAAACGAAAGTCGGGCGGCGGGAGGAAGAGAGCCTGGCGGAGCGATCCAGCGGTTCGGTGGCCGCTGCCCGACTCGCGCACCGGCAACCTTTCCGAGATTTTTCGGTTTTGAGCTATTTCAAGAGGTTGCGAGGCGGAAAACTTCCCATCGGCCTCCCCGCGCGTCAGCTGCGGACACCGCTGGTCTGCCGCTCCAACATCCGCGCCGTCCCGCGTCGCGACGGCGACGCGAGCCGCCGGTTCGGCGGCGGGCGCAGACGCCTCGGGGTGACGGCTGAGCCCGTTCATTTATCGGCTCGGATACGATCATTTCAGCCTTGCGGCGCCATTTCCAGGCGACTTCTTTTGCCTCCAGCCTCTCGCGCCGGATCCCCGCGACCGAAACGCATCGGTTCAAAGGAAGATCGCCTCCGCGGTCTCCTCCGGAACGGTGGCGCAGGAACAAATGTAGAACGCCGACGCAACTTTGGCAAGGAATTTGTTGAGTGGCTCGGGAGTTGCCTCGCAAACCCAAACAAACGGTCATCTTATTGATTTTTAAAGAATAAAATATGAACTGAAAATAGAAGATATTTGCGTCTTTCATCCATCGGGGTCGGCCCGGCGTAAAATTCGCGAGGACAGAAGACGGTCAAGGCGGTCCCCATCGCGAGCGATCTATGCGAACATCGAGCCGGAAGAGAGCGATGTCGCCGGGAGGATTTCTCATGAAGATCGACCCCAAAGAATTTCGCGTCCGCGAGGGAGACGAGGTCGACCTTCGCAAGTGGCCGACGAGGATCGATCCGGTCTACAAATCCAAGGAGCACTATAAGGGCCTGATGGAGGAGCACGTCGCCAAGCTCAACGCCATGCAGGAGGTCCAGTACGCGTCCAATCGCTACGCCGTGCTGGTGATCTTCCAGGGGATGGACGCTTCCGGAAAGGACGGCGCCATCCGGCACGTGATGTCCGGCGTCAATCCCCAGGGATGCCGGGTCTACAGCTTCAAGCAACCCAGCGAAGAGGAATTGGCGCACGATTTTCTCTGGCGGACGTCTCTGCATCTCCCGGAACGCGGCCGCATCGCGATTTTCAACCGGTCCTACTACGAGGAAGTGCTGGTCGTCCGCGTGCATCCCGAAAACCTCGAGCGCGAGGGCATTCCGGACGCGGGCCGCCACGACCGCAAGATCTGGCGCGAGCGCTATCGTTCGATCAACGATCTCGAAAGGCACTTGGACGTCAGCGAAACCAAAATCATCAAACTGTTCCTGCATCTTTCGAAAGAGGAGCAGCGCAAGCGCTTTCTCGAGCGGATCGACGATCCGAAAAAGAACTGGAAATTCAGCGACGCGGACGTGAAGGAGCGCGAGTTCTGGGACGACTATCAGAAGGCCTACGAGGAATGCCTCGGCGCGACGAGCGCGAGCAATTCGCCTTGGTACATCGTTCCCGCCGACGACAAGGAAAACGCCCGATTGATCATCTCTCAGATCGTACTCGACACGTTCGAGAAGCTCGACATCAGCTACCCGGAAACGACCCCGAAACGGGCGCGCGAATTACAGGCGATCCGCAAGGAGCTGAGCAAGTAATGTTATGAGGCGCTTCATCTTCGGAACTCCGACATTCCGCTTCGTTGGGGGCGCCTTACGACCCCCGCTCTTTATCGCTCGGCGGGCGCCGCGAGTACGACCCCGCCTTCCGGCAGATCGCTTCGGATGACGTCGGGGACCTGCTGGCCCGACGTTTCGACGCGCACCTTCTCGCGAATGCGGGCGTAGGCGTCCTCGATGCGCAAGCCGGGCGCCGGCAGGACCGAGGCGAACGCCCGCGCGAACGGGCTGCCTTGGCCGTCGAGGCCATCCTCGGCCGTCTTGCCCTGGCGCGTCGACAGCACGACGTAAGCGCCTTCGAAATTCGACGAATCGATCGGCGCGAAACCTCGCGAGCCCACGCCGCGACTCGCGACCAGTGGGACGTTGCGACACGCGTCGATGAAGATCAGCGTCGCTCGGGCGTGGCCGATGATCGTCTCCTCGATATGTTCCAGCGGCTCGCCGCCGCCTTGCAGGGCGAAGGCCGTCCTCGCCGCGAAGTTCGCGGATGTCGACATCAACAGGTTCTGCTGGCGGCCGCCTGCCGAGATCGAGAAGCCGTGGCCGGCGAAATAGAACAGCGCGACGTCGGCGCCCTTGCTCGCCTCGGCGAAATCCGTGAGCGCCTGCTCGAATGCGTCGAGGTCGACATCGCTTTTGACTACGACGGAGAAGCCGATTTTTTCGAGGCTCGCCTTGATCAATTCGGCGTCGACGGGCGGATTGGCGAGCGGCGCGACAGGATACGCATGGTTGGCGACGATGAGGGCGACGCGGCGGCCGAGGGGGAGGAACGGCGCCCTCGCGGGCGGCGACGCGACAGGGACGGGCGCCAGCGCGGTTTCCCGGGCCGGCGACGCGGCGAGGGTCGTCGGCGTCGTCGTCGGGGCGTTCGCCACGATGGTGGCGCGAATCCGGTCGCGGCCGGCGATCGCGTCTGAAAGATCGCTCTGCAGCGCCAGCGCCTGATTGAAATCGGCCAGCGCTCGGGTCGGATCGCCCTTCTTTTCGAAGATCACGCCGCGGGTCGCGTAAGCCAAGGCGTATTTCGGGTTGAGGCGGATCGCCTCCTCGATGTCCGTCAGCGCCCGGTCGAAATCGCCCTTGCCGACAAAGGCGGCGGCGCGATGACGGTGCGGATTGGCCGTCTTCGGGTCGAGACGGATCGCCTCGGTGCAATCGGCGATCGCGGCTTCGTAGTTTTCCTTGCGCAGGTAGGCCAACCCGCGATTGTTGAGCGCCGCGGCGTAGTTCGGCGTGAGACGGATCGCCGCGGCGTAGTCGGTGATCGCGCTATCGTAGTCGCCCTTCGAATAGTAGACCAACCCGCGATTGTTGAATGCGGCCGCGTAGTCCGGCTTGAGACGGATCGCTTCGGTGAAGTCGGCGATCGCGCGATCGTGGTCGCCTTTGTGCTCGTAGGTTATCCCGCGATTGTCGAAGGCCTCCGCGTAGTCCGGCTTGATACGGATCGCCTCGTTGTAATCGGCGATCGCGCGGTCGTGGTCGCCCTTGGCCTCGTAAACCAACCCGCGATAGCTGATCGTAGGAGCGTAGACCGGTCTGAGGCGGATCGCCTCGCCGTATTCACCGAGCGCGCGGTCGTGGTCGCCTTGGGCTTCATAGGCCAACCCACGATTGCTGAACGCATCCGCGAAGTCCGGTTTGAGACGGATCGCCTCGCTGTAATCCTCGATCGCACGGCTGTGCTCGCCTTTGGCTTCGTAGGCCACCCCGCGTTCGTTGAGCGCAAAGTAGGAGTCGGGTTTGA
>DASXYQ010000083.1:0-3671 GCA_036502445.1 Roseiarcus sp.
GGAATAAATTCCCTGCGCGCGCTAAATAATTCCCTGCTCGAGGCGTAGGGAATTTGTCTGCAAACCACTGCATTTGCAGATGTTTTCGAGACAGAATTACCTAAGAAGCGGCTGAATCGGCGAAATTCCCTGCATTTTTCCCTGCCAGCAGGGAATTCGGCACGTCAGGAGAGTGTAGAATGCACCCCTAGGCGAGCCGCCGAGGGACCCGACTGTCGGGAACAGGGACATGGTCGAAAAACACGCATCCCGCGCCCCGGCAGCCTTCAAAGTCACGTGCGGGCGTACCGACCCGCCCCGCCGCCGTCCCTCCTTCTCGCGACATTTTGACCGCACGACCCCTCGCGCCGCCGCCTCTTTCGCCCTAAAGCAAAACAAGCTCGTGATCGGAGGAACCGTGCGATGCTCGTTCTCAATATCAATGGCGATATTCATAGGCTCGACATCGAGCCGGAGACGCCCATGCTGTGGGCGCTGCGCGACGAAATCGGGCTGACGGGCACGAAGTTCGGCTGCGGCGCCGGGCTCTGCGGCGCCTGCACGATCCACGTCGACGGCGTAGCGACGCGCTCGTGCCTGCTGCCCGCGAGCGATGCGGTCGGCAAGACGGTGCTGACGATCGAGGGCCTGGGCGCGAAGAGGTTGCACGCGGTGCAGAAGGCCTGGATCGAAGCCGACGTGCCGCAGTGTGGCTATTGCCAGTCCGGGCAGATCATGGCCGCCGCGAGTCTGATCGCGCAGAAATCCGCGCCGACCGACGCCGACATCGACGAAACGATGACCAACATCTGTCGCTGCGGAACCTATCCGCGGATTCGCGCCGCGGTGCACCGCGCCGCCGAACTCGCCAAGATTTAGGAGGCCGTCATGACCGCTCATCTGACGCGCCGACTTTTCGTAACCTCCAGCCTTTCGGCGGCCGGCGGCCTCATGATCGCCGTCGCCGCGCCGGCTCTCGCCAATGGCGCGCCGCTCGCAGCGGAGCCTTGGAGCCCCGAATCCCCGGCGCATGCCGCGGACGAGATCAACGCCTTCGTCGTCGTCGATCCCGACAATTCGATCCTGATCCGGATCGCCAAGTCCGAGATGGGGCAAGGGGTGATGACTTCGCTCGCGATGATCGTCGCCGAGGAACTCGAATGCGACTTCGCTCGCGTGCGGGTCGAATACGCCTCCGCCAACCGCAACCTAGTGGATGGCAATCCCTACCAGAGCATGGGCACCGGCGGCTCCTCCTCGGTGCGGAGATCGCGCGTGTTCCTGCAACAGGCGGGCGCTTCCGCTCGCACTCGGCTGATTGCCGCCGCCGCCGCGCGCTGGGGCGTCGGGCCCGAGGCGTGCGTCGCCAGAGCGGGCAGCGTCTGGCACGAAGCCTCCGGTCGTTCCGCCGCCTACGGCGAACTGGCGCCGGAAGCTGCGAAGATTTCGCTGAAGCCGGAGCCGGCGATCAAGACCCCGGAGCAGTTCAAGCTGATAGGCACGCGCGCGGCGCGGCTCGACACGCCGCTGAAAGTGAACGGCGAGGCCAAGTTCGGCATCGATACGCGCGTGCCCGACATGGTCTACGCGGCGGTCGCCAACTGTCCCGTGTTCGCAGGCAAGCTGAAGAGTTTCGACGAAGCCGCCATCAAGGACCGGCGCGGTTTCATAGCGGTCGTTCCCGTCGAGAACGGCGTCGCGGTGGTCGCCGACAGATTCTGGCGCGCCAAGGAGGCGCTGGCCGCGCTGCCGATCGTCTGGGACTTCGGCGAGGCGGCGGCGGCCAACAGCGCGACCTTTCGCGCTGATTATCGCGCCGCGCTCGACGGACCGCTCGTCGACGCCGTCGACCGCGGCGACGCGGCGAGCGCTTTTTTGGGCGCCGCCAAGATCGTCGAGGCGGTCTACGAAGCGCCGCATCTGGCGCATGCGCCGATGGAGCCGCTGAACGCGACCGCGCATTGGCGTCCCGATCGCATCGACGTCTGGATGGGCACCCAGTTTCCGGAGGAGGCGATCAAGCTCGCCGCGAAGACGGGCGGCGTCGATCCGCGCAACGTCCATCTCCATAATTGTTTTCTCGGCGGGGGGTTCGGCCGGCGCTCGGTCAACGACGAATTGCGGCAGGCGGTGCAGGTCTCGAAGGCCGTCGGCAAGCCGGTCAAGCTGGTCTGGACGCGGGAAGAGGACATCCAGCACGATCGTTACCGCCCGCAGGCCGCCTTGCGGCTGCGCGCGGCGCTAGGTCCCGACGGGCTGCCAAAAGCGTTCGAGTTCCGCACCGCCGTCGGTTCGATCCTTCGCTCGCTCGGTTGGGCCACGCCGGCAAACGGCATCGAGCCGATGGCGGTCGAGGGGCTGAGCAACGTTCCCTACCGCGTTGATGGGCTGAAGGTGGGTTTCGCGCTGAAGAACACCCATGTTCCGGTGATGTTCTGGCGCTCGGTCGGCTCCTCGCAGAACGCGTTCGCGGTCGAGAGCTTCATCGACGAGGTCGCCCACGCGGCGGGCAAGGACGCTTACGAGTTCCGCCGCGCGCTGCTGCGGGACCGGCCCGACTTCCTCGCCGTGCTAGACAAGCTCGCCGACAAGGGCGACTGGGGCAAGCCGATCAAGAAGGGCGCCGCGCGCGGCCTCGCGATTCACGAGGCGTTCGGCACCATCGTCGGCGAGATCGCCGAGGTCGCGGTCAGCGACAAGGGCGAAGTCAGGGTCGAGCGCGTCGTCGCCTGCGTCGATTGCGGCCATGTCGTCAACCCGCTGAATGTGGAGATGCAGATCGAAAGCGGTGTGCTCTATGGCCTGACGGCGGCGCTGTTCGGCCAGATCACGATCCGCGACGGTCGGGTCGAGCAGAGCAATTTCCACGACTACGAGATCGCGCGGATGGCGGATTCGCCGGTCATCGAGACGCATTTCGCCCTGTCCGGCGGCGCCAAATGGGGCGGCATCGGCGAACCCGGCACCCCGCCGATCGCGCCGGCCGTTGCCAACGCGATCTTCGCCGTCACCGGCAAACGCATCCGCTCGCTGCCGCTGAAGAACTCGACGCTGGGCGCGTAGAGGCAGCGGCGTGGATCGCCTGTACGCGCGGTCGCTGACCGCGCGGGTTCGGCTTGGTCGGCGGCGGCCAAATAAGGCGCTTCGCGCCGGCCGCGCTCGGCGAACGCGGCTACAGTATCGCCCCCGCTATTGACGCGGCGCCCTCGCCCGCCATTTAAGTGTCAAACGTAAAAACTCGGGGAGGAGACAACTCGTCATGAACACCGCCGTCAGCATTCCCCCCGCCAAGGGGGTCTTCATCGACAATCGCTGGCGCCCTGCCGCGTCTGGCCGCACGCTTCCGATGGTGGCGCCCGCGGAAGGGGCGGTGTTCGCCTCGATCGCGGCGGGCGACAAGGCGGATATCGACCTGGCCGTCGTCGCCGCGCACAAGGCGTTCGAAACCGGCGCATGGGGCCGCCTCACCGCCGTCGAGCGCGGCCGACTGCTCCTGAAGCTCGGCCGCCTGATCGAGGAGCACTCAGAGGAACTCGCCCGGCTGGAAGCGCGCGACACCGGCAAACCGATGAAGCAGGCGCGCGCCGACGCGGTCGCGATGGCGCGCTATTTCGAATATTACGGCGGCGCGGCCGACAAGCTGCACGGCGACACGATTCCATTCCTCGACGGCTTTTTCGTAACGACGGTCT
>DASXYQ010000084.1:0-1853 GCA_036502445.1 Roseiarcus sp.
AATTCGCCCGACAGTCGCGAGAGAATTTGGCGATCGATCGAGATGCCGCGGCTTTCCATCCGCCCGAGCGGCGCCACCAGGGCGCGCTCCAGCGTCTCGTATACCGTCGAAAGGCACTCGGCGACGAGGCGCGGCTTCAGCACGCGCCACAACCGCAACGTCACATCGGCGTCCTCGGCCGCGTATTGGGTCGCCTTATCGATCGGCGCCCGCGCGAAGCCGACAAAATTGCGGCCCGCGCCGGCGACCTCGGCGAACGGAATGGTCTTGTGGCCGAGGAAGCGCTCGGAGAGCCAATCCACGCCGTGGCCCTCACTGCCAGTCCCGGAGTCGAGCACGTAGGAAATCAGCATCGTGTCGTCGAACGCGGCGACCTCTATGCCGCGCTGCGCGAACATGACCCAGTCGAACTTCACGTTCTGACCGACTTTGAGCACCCCGGGCGCCTCGAGCAGCGGCTTCAGCAGCGCGAGCGCCTCGGCCTCCGCGAACTGGCCCGGCGTGAGCCCGCCGCCTTCGAACAGGTCGTCTGCCCCCTGGCGGTGGCCGATCGGGACGTAGCAGGCCTCACCCGGCGCGACGGCGAGCGAAATGCCAACTATCTCGGCCTGCATCGGATCGATGGAGGTCGACTCGGCGCCGACAGCGACGACGCCGATCTCGAAGGCGCGCGCGATCCAGCGACTGAGGTCGGCGGCTGCGGTGACCGTCTCATAGGCGGAAACGTCGACCTTCTCGGCCCTGGCGCGTGCGGCGCGCTCGGTAGCGAGGCTCTGCGGGGTCGGAACGCTGTCGGCCTTCTTCTCGACCGGCGCGGATACCGTCGCCGCCTTGGGCGTCGGCGCTTTGGCTTCGCCGTCGCGGCCGCGCCAACCCGCCGCGCCGACGAAAAGCGGATCGGGCTCGATCGCGTTAATGTCCATGCCGCAGATCTCGCCGACGCGGCGGGTGATGGTTGTGAATTCCATCGCCTTCAGGAAGCCGAGCAGCTTTTCGCCCTCCAGTTTCGGCATGCCCAGCGAATCCAGCGAAACCTCGCATTCGACGTCGCGCACCAGAGTCACCAGCTCTTTCGAGATGCGGATCAGCGCTACGGTCTCCGGGTTGGTCAGCGTCTCCCGGCGCTTGGGTTGCTTGATTTCGCCGGCGCGCGCGAGCAGCGTTTCGAGATCGCCGTATTCGGCGATCAGCTGCGAAGCGGTCTTGACGCCGATGCCCGGCGCCCCCGGCACGTTGTCGGTAGAATCGCCCGCGAGCGCCTGGATATCGACGACCTTGTCGGCGTCGGCGCCGAAATAGGCGAACACCTCCTCGGGGCCGATCCGCCGCTCCTCGCGATCCCCCGAGGCGGGGTCGAACATCGCGACGCCGGGGCCGATCAGTTGCATCAGGTCCTTGTCGGCCGAGACGATCAGCACGTCCGCGCCGCGCTCGGTCGCCTGCCGCGCGTAGGTCGCGATCAGGTCGTCGGCCTCGTAGCGGTCCTGCTCGATCGGGGTGAGGCCAAACGCCCGCACCGTGTCGCGCATCAGCGGAAACTGCGGCACGAGGTCTTCCGGCGGATCGGGCCGGTGCGACTTGTAAGGGGGATAGAGTTCGCGCCGGAACGAATCTTCCGACTTGTCGAAGATGATCGCCAGATGCGTCGGCTTGATCCCTGCGGCGCCGTCGCGCAAGAACTGCAATATCTTGGTCGCGAACAGCCTGACCGCCCCGACCGGCAGCCGGTCCGAGCGATAATTGTACTTCTGGTCCTGCCGGATCGACTGGAAATAGGCTCTGAAGACGAACGACGAGCCATCGACGAGGAATATGTGGTCGCCGGGACCGACGGGACGGTGGGATTGGGTCAT
>DASXYQ010000085.1:0-9503 GCA_036502445.1 Roseiarcus sp.
CGCGAAAACGAGGCCGGCAATGAAATGCTGATCGTTACCAAAGGGACCGCCAGCGCGTATCTGCAAATGCCCAACACCACTATGCGCTTGGCGACATTCGCGCCGGGCACCATTTTCGGCGAGCTTGCGATTCTGGACGCGGGAGCGCGCTCGGCAACAGTCATCGCCGACAAAGAGCTCATATGCCGGACGTTGACTACCTCAAACTTCGCTGCACTCTCCGCAAGCTTACCGAGGGTTGCCATCCGGCTCCTGGCGGCGATCGCCAATGAACTGAGCGGCCGGCTGCGCACAGCCAACCGAACCATTCATCAACTCGATAGGTGAAACCCGAGTAGCCTACTGCTTACAAACGCCCGCTCGCAGCGAACTCGGCCGTCCTGATGTCATGCTCGCGAACGCGAGCATCCAGAATGCCATGACGCTACAAGGCTTGCCGCTTTGCGCCGCTTTCGGCGGCTTCCCGGATCGCCGCCAATTCGTCGTGTCCCACGGCCACGGCTGGATACCCGCTTACGCGGGTATGACACACGTTGCGTCCGGGCGGGGGTCGCGATAGGCGGAAGCGAATGTTACTGCGACCGCGCCTACGCCTCGCCGAACACGCGCGCGAAAATCGTGTCGACGTGTTCGAAGTGGTAGCCGAGGTCGAACAGGGATTCGATCTCGGCGTCGCTCAGGGCGCCCGAGACGTCCGGGTCCGCCTTCAGCAGGCTGAGGAAGTCGCCTTCGCCGCGCCAGACCGGCATGGCGTTGCGCTGCACCCACGCGTAGGCGTCCTCGCGGGAGACGCCTTTTTGCGTGAGGGCCAGCAGCACGCGCTGCGAATGGATCAGGCCGCCGAGGCGATCGAGGTTCTTCCGCATGTTTTCGGGATAGACGACGAGCTCGGCCACGACTCGCGCCAGGCGCGCGAGGGCGAAATCCAGCGTGACCGTCGCATCGGGGGCGATCATGCGCTCGACCGAGGAATGCGAGATGTCGCGCTCGTGCCATAGCGCGACGTTCTCCATCGCGGGCGTGACCGCGCTCCGCACCATGCGCGCGAGGCCGGTGAGATTCTCCGTCAGCACGGGATTGCGCTTGTGCGGCATCGCGGACGAGCCTTTCTGGCCTTCCGAGAAGAACTCCTCCGCCTCCAGCACTTCGGTGCGCTGCAAATGGCGGAACTCGGTGGCGAGCCGCTCGACCGACGCGGCGACGACGCCCAGCGTCGCAAAGAACGCGGCGTGGCGATCCCTCGGGATCACCTGCGTCGAGATCGGCTCGACGGTGAGGCCGAGCTTCGCCGCGACATAGGCCTCGACGCGCGGGTCGACGTTGGCGAAGGTGCCGACGGCGCCGGAGAGCGCGCATGTCGAGATTTCCGCGCGCGCCGCGACCAGGCGCTCGCGCGCGCGGAAAAATTCGGCGTAGGCGAGCGCGAGCTTCAGCCCGAACGTCGTCGGCTCCGCATGAATTCCGTGGCTGCGGCCGATCGTCGGCGTCAGCTTGTGTTCATAGGCGCGCCGCTTCAGCGCGGCGAGCAGCGTATCGACGTCGGCGATCAGAATGTCGCTCGCGCGCCGCAGCTGCACCGCGAGGCACGTGTCGAGCACGTCGGAGCTGGTCAGGCCCTGATGGACGAAGCGCGCGTCCGGACCAATGAATTCGGCGAGATGGGTGAGAAAGGCGATGACGTCGTGTTTCGTCACCCGCTCGATCTCGTCGATCCGCTCGACGTCGAATTTGACGTTGCCGGCCTTCTCCCAGATCGCCCTCGCGGCCGATTTCGGTATCATGCCGATCTCCGCCATCGCGTCGCAAGCGTAGGCCTCGATCTCGAACCAGATCTTGAAGCGCGTCTGCGGCGCCCAGATCGCGACCATCTCAGGGCGGGAGTAGCGGGGGATCATGAAGGTTTCCATCGAATCGAACTCGCCGTCATTGCGAGCAGAGCGAAGCAACCCAGACTAAGGGTCAGCACCCGCGGCTTAGTCTGGGTTGCTTCGCTTCGCTCGCAATGACGGGAATAGCGGCCAACGGCGTTCTATAGCAGCGGCGCGCGCAGTTCGCGAACCCATTGCCAACGCCGCGCGGTTCCGCGCAAAAGGACCTGCCTGACGCTTTCGAGGAGCACCGCGTGCGGACAACAGACGTCATCGTCCTCGGCGCGGGCTTCGTCGGCGTCTCGGCCGCGCTGCATCTGCAAGCGCGCGGGCGATCGGTGGCGATCGTCGATCGCCTGGGCGGGGTCGCGGGCGAGACCAGCCTCGGCAATTCCGGCATCGTGCAGACCGAGGCGGTCTTCCCCTACGCCTTTCCCCGCGCGCCCGGCGAGATCCTGAACGCCGCGCTCAATCGCGATCCGCGCGCGCATGTCAAATACTCGGCGCTGCCCTCGATCGCGCCGTTCCTGTGGCGATATTTCCTCGCGTCCTCGCCGGGAAAGCGCCTCGCGAGCGGCCGGGTCATGCGTGGACTGGTCGAGTACGCCGCGAGCGAACATAGGGCGTTCGCACAGGCCGCGGGGTCGGGCGCGCTGCTGCGCGAAGGCGGCTGGATCAAGGTTTTCCGTACCTCGCGAGGGCGCGACGCCGCGCTCGCCGACGCTGAGGAGGCGAGGCCCTGGGGCGTCTCCTTCGACGTGTTGAGCCGCGAGCAATTGCTCGCGCTGGAGCCGCATTTGAGTGAGCTCGCCCTCGGCGGCGTGCATTTCATGAACCCGCCGACGACCTCGGACCCGCAAGCGCTGGCGAAATCCTACGGCGACCTGTTCGTGGCGCGCGGCGGACGTCTGCTCAGAGGCGATGCGCGTTCGCTCAGCTTCTCGGGCGCCGGCTGGGTCGTCACCACGGAGGACGGGCCGCTGCCGGCGCGCGAGGCGGTCGTCGCGCTCGGGCCCTGGTCGGGCGAGCTGATGCGTTCGCTGGGGATTCGCCTGCCGTTCGGCGTCAAGCGCGGCTATCACATGCACTACGCGCCGCGCGGCAACGCCGGGCTCAGCCGTCCCGTGCTCGATCTCGAAAAGGGCTATCTCGTCACGCCGATGGCGCGCGGCCTCCGGCTCACGACCGGAGCGGAATTCGCGCGGCGCGACGACCCGCCTTCCTCGGCACATCTCGAACGGCTCGAGCCGTTCGGCCGCGAAATGTTCCCGCTCGCCGAGCGCCGCGACGCCGAGCCCTGGCTCGGACGCCGGCCTTGCCTGCCCGACATGCTGCCGGTGATCGGCCCAGCGCCGCGTCTGAAGGGCCTCTGGCTCGACTTCGGCCACCAACATTGGGGGCTCACGCTGGGCCCGGTCAGCGGCCGGCTGCTGGCGGAGATGATGGCGGGCGAGCCGACGTTGATGGACCCCGCGCCGTTCCGCGCCGAGCGCTTCGCTTGATCCCTTCCCCTGGAGACTTCCCATGGCCACTGTCGAGCTGCTGAACGACGACGAGCTTTCGCCCGCGGCGCGAGCCGTCTTCGCGGACATTCGCGCTACGCGCGGAAGCGACTTCGTCAACAACTTCTGGCGAGCCCTCGCGCATGATCCCGTCACGCTGAAGCGGACCTGGGAAAGTCTCAAGGTCGTCATGGGGCCGGGCGTTCTCGATCCCAAGATGAAGGAAATGCTCTATATCGCCGTCTCCATCGCTCATGCCTGCCCCTACTGCATCCACTCGCATACCGCGAGCGCCAGGGCGAAGGGCATGTCCGAAGCCGAATATCGCGAGCTGGTGGCGATCGTCGGGATGGCCGCGGAAACCAACCGTCTCGTCACGGCGCTCGGCGTGCCCATCGACAGAGAATTCGAGGTCGGCTGATCCGGTCAATTGTACTTGTCCTTCCAGCTCGGCTTAGCCCCCGGAAACGGCAGCGCCGTCGCCTCAAAGACGCCGCGCGCGATCGACCGCGCGACGCATTCGGCGGCGAGCGCGCCGATCTCCGTCAGGTCGCGCAACGTCGGCGCTTCGGCTGAGCGCGCGGTCGAGGCCGCGAAGACGATGTCGCCGTCGCCCGGGCCGAAGGCGGGGCGTATCGCCAGCGCAATGCCGCCGGAGGCCATGATAGCGATGCGCGTCATCTGCGCCTTCGAAAACGCGGCGTCGGTGGCGATGACGGCGAGCGTCGTATTGTCGGGATCATCGCTCGCCAGCGCGAGTCGAAACGCGTCCTCGCGCGGCTCGCCCTCGCCGAGCCCGCCGAATTCGCCCGCGCGCTCATAGGACGCCGCCCAGAAATGCGGCGACGATCCGCGCGTCGTCCGCCCGGCCGCGTTGACCGCGACCAGCGCGCCGACGAGGAAGCCACGCGAAGTGACCGCGCTCGCCGAGCCCAGCCCGCCCTTCAGGTCATAGGTCCAGCCGCCGTAGCCGGCTCCCGCAGTGCCGAGCGCGAAGTCCGCGCCGGCGCTTTCGACCGCGGCATAGCCGAGGTCGCCGTAGGGCGGGCGGCGGCCCCACGCCTTGTCGCCGCCATGCGTGAGATCAAACAGCGCGGCGCCGGGAACGATCGGCACCCTCGCGTCGTCCTTGGCGAAGCCGCGCCCCAGCGCCGCCAGATACGCCATCACGCCGCCCGCCGCGTCGAGCCCGAACGCGGAGCCGCCCGAGAGCACGAACGCGTCGACTTGGCTGACGGTCATCTCAGGCGCCAGCAGCGCCCCTTCGCGCAACGCCGGCGCTCCGCCCAGGGTCGCGATCCCCGCCGCCGCCGGCGTCTCGAACAGCACGACGCTCACGCCCGAGGCGAGGCGCGCATCGTCGGCCGCGCCGACGAGAACGCCGGGAACGTCGGTGATCAGGTTTCGCATGCAAGCGTCCTCGAGGCTTCGCTCGCCGGGGAAATAAGGCAGCGCCGAAATTGCGCAACCCCTCAGGGCGCCGGGGTCGCCAGCTCCATGGCGTCAGCTTCGTCCATTTCCGCGAACGCCGCGCGCATCTTCTCCCGATCCAGTTCCCCCTCCCACCACGAGACGACCACGGTCGCGACGCCGTTGCCGGTGATGTTGGTCAGCGCCCGCACCTCGCTCATGAACTTGTCGATGCCGAACACGATCGCGAGGCCCGGCACGAGGCGAGCGTCGGCCGCGGCAAGGGTGCCGGCGAGCACGACGAACCCTGCGCCGGTGACGCCGCTGGCGCCCTTCGAGGTCAGCATCGCGACCAAGAGGATCGTCAGCAATTGCCCGATCGAAAGATCGATGTGCAGGGCCTGGGCGATGAACAGCGTCGCCAGGGTCATATAGATGTTGGTGCCGTCGAGGTTGAACGAATAGCCGAGCGGCACGACGAGGCCGACGACCTTTTTCGAGCAGCCCAGCCGTTCGAGCTTGGCCATCAGCGAGGGCAGCGCGCTTTCCGAGGAGGAGGTGCCGAGCACGATCAGCAATTCGTCCTTTATGAAACGCAGGAAGCTGAGGATCGAGAAGCCGGCGACACGGGCGATCGCCCCGAGCACGATCAGCACGAACAGCGCCGAGGTCGCATAGAACGTCAGCAGCAGATTGAGGAGGTTGCCGAGCGCGGAGGGGCCGAACTTGCCGATCGTGAAGGCCATGGCGCCGAACGCGCCGAGCGGCGCGGCTTTCATGATGATGCCGATGACGGCGAACATCGCCTGCGCCGCGTCGTCGATCAGTCCACGCAGCGCGTGGGCGCGCTCGCCCATCCGCATCAGCGCGAAGCCGAACAGCACGGCGAAGAACAGCACCTGCAGAATATCGCCGATCTGGAAGATCTGCGGGCCGTGGCCGCAGGCGCCGGCCTCCGGCGAGGAGACGAAGGCGCCGACCACGCTGTCGGGGATGACGTGCAGGATGTAATCGACCGGGTCGAGCTTGGCGGCGGTCTCGGCGTAGCACTTCGCCTGCGCGGCCTGGTCGGCGGTGATCTCGGTCGAAAAGCCGGCGCCCGGCCGCCACAGCATGCCGACGAGAATGCCTATCAGCAAAGCCACGCTGGAGACGAGTTCGAAATAGACCAGCGCCTTCAGGCCGACGCGGCCGACGCTCTTGGCCTCCTGGACATGGGCGATGCCGGAGACGATGGTGCAGAAGATGATCGGCGCGATCGCCATCTTGATCAGCTTGACGAAGGCGCGGCCGAGGAGGTTGATCCACGGGTTCGTGGCGATGTCGGGCGCCAGCCAGCCGAGCAGCACCCCGAGAACGATCGCGATCAGCACCTGAACGTAGAGGATCTTGTACCACGGCTGATGCGTCGTCATGGCGCTTCCCCTACGGCGTGGGGATGTCGATCCCTCCCCGAGCCGGCGACTCTCGCGCGTCCGAAGCTCGCATTCAAGAGCGCGTCGCGCTCGCGCGAGCCGCGATTTCGCGCGCGTGTTCTGGGATTTTGTAGGCGTGGTCGCCGACCGCACCCCGCCGAGCTCCGATCCGCGAGAGGCGCCGCGAGTCGGTAACGGAAGCGGCGGAATTAAGCCGGACCTCCAAGCTTTTTGGCAAGCCTTTCCAAATCTAGGCTGTTTTCGTCCAAGTATTTCCAAAGATTCCTTTGGCGGTTTTCTGGGATTTCAATGGGTTACAAGGGCAAAAAACCCAAAGAGTCTACTTCCAAATTTTTTTGCCGCGCCGGCCTCGTTTCGGACGCCTTTCCGGCGCCATAACGCCGCATTCTACCGACTCGCGCCGCCAGAGGTCGAGCCCGCTCAGCAGGGGATCGAGCGCGTTTACGTCGCCTGGTGGCGGAGCGCGGGTTCATCGTGGAGCATCAGTACCGTTCAAGAGAAAGAAGCTAGCACGAGTTCCGATTACTGGAAAACAATTGTCCATCAAACTTGTCTCGCCGTACCGCCGATAGGCGACTCACACCGCCCGAGGAGCCTTTGCAGGCTTCGGCCACCCGCGAATCTGGCAAGCGCGGCCCTTTGGAGCCTGGTTCAGAAGACGACAATTCACATACGCGCATGCGGATCAGGTTCGAGCCCGCGACGCGTCCATAAAGATGGATCCGAAGTCACCTTTAAATTCGGGGCGCCAGCGTGCGAACATCCCGCGGTGTTGGAGAGGCTGGTGAAGACGCGCCACAAGAGCTGGTTCCGCTTTATAGCGCAATTGCATTTCTGACATCGGGATCAAAGGCGTCGCGGAACACTTCGGCAAGCTCCGCTAGGCCAAGGTCGGCTGCATGGCCGATGAGGTCTTTCATGATCCGGTTCGCGTTCGGGGCCATCATCTCCCCGGTTTTTCGGTGACGCTCCACGAGCCCTTGGAAAGGGTACATGTTGTTCCCCCGCCCCTCGATAGTTAGCAATAGCTTCTTGGGGATTTCGTAAAATCCGCTTCCTTCCGCGACGTGTGCGTAGAATGCTAAGACGATACGCGCCCGCACTGTTTTGTCTGGTGAAAGAGATTTCACCAGAGCAGAAAACTCGTCGTAGGCTCGCACCGCCTCATGGGCCGTGCTCCATCCCGCATCCTGCATGCCTCGAAATGCAGGCATTAAAGCCATGACAAAATGCAGCTCGTGGGCTGCCTTCGCCCGCTCGCACAAATCTGTCAGCGCCCGAACGGCCTTGTCGTAAAATTCCTGATTGGGGTCTTTAACCTGACCGGAATCATTTTGTTCAGCGTCCATGTCGAGACCATTCGCCAATTCTGCTCATGCGCCTAGCCTTCGAGAGCCATGTCGTTCAAGCTCCATCCCGTCAAATCGGGCCACCCCATGCGGCGCGCGTGACCGCCTCTCTCAATTTTCGACGCGTTTTGCGCGGTGCGGATTCCTCGAATCTTGCAAAAAGACAGGCTCAGGTATCGGCTACCTCAACCTGTCCGTCGGCACTCACGAACAGAGCTGTGATGCCCGTGCGTTGTTTTGCCAGCAGAGGCAACCGATTCCATAGATTTCGAAACTGCTTCACGTTCGGCAAGGCAATTGAATAGACTGTTTTCGGGTCGTCCATTCTTTGCAAGGTCTCGCCGAGCACACCAAGGAAATAATTTACCCTCATCGGATCGAGCGATCCGCCTCCCTTTGCTTCGATGATCCACCGCTCTGTCCTGCGTTGCGCATGTAGGTCAATTCCTCGGGTTTTGCCCCATGCAACCTCGACCACCCATCCCTGCGCCTCAAGCCAGCGCGCCAGTATGGCTTTTAGCTGATCTTCGGAGAACACGGCATCATTCGCGAGAGGTGCAGGTGGCAATACCGCGACGGCGACCACAGTTTTTCCTGTGCAGTAATTACCATTAGCCCATCAGGCCTCGGCGTTCGGTCGAGTAGGCCAAGATCGGCCATCCTTCGACACTCGCCGTTGACGCGCTGCTGCGGCGCGCCGGGTCCAAATAGCATTTCGGCAAGCCACCTATCGGTGACGCCCGGCCTTTTCTGAACAGCCGCCTGAATCTCCTGAGCTAATGTGCCCATCGTGTTTTCACCCGTTCCGGTGGGAACCAGAGGGTCTCTCATAGCCCCTTTTCTCGACAGTCGGGAGAAGCCCATTTGCCAGAGGTTGCTAGAGTGTTAGAGTGAGCCGTCGAAGCGCGAAACAGAAAACATGCCGCAGATAACGCCATGCCAAGCCCCCCAAAGGAAACTGATTGAAGCACAACGGACTGCGTGAGAGCGCTCGCGCAACGAACACAACCCATTTGCCCCCGACGGCAGGGACGAGGATGTCCGTCAGGGACCTATGGCGTGAACCGTCAAATGCCACGCCGGCGTTGAACGGCCGGGTCGCGTAAGTCATTCTGAGCTGGAAAGCCGCTCCGCCAGGCGATCCAGCCGACGAGTGTCGATAGCGCCGCCACGACAAGGGGCGCCACCCCGTGCCCGTATTCGCCGTGGAGCGTCACGGTCGCGAGCGCCGCAAACATCACGGCGCCCCCGATCGCCGAGCCCCAAAGCCGCGTCTGTGCCCGCGCCAGCAAAACGGCGGTTGTGAGTTCCAGCGATCCGGTCACGAAATGGAACCAGTGCGGGTATCCCCACTGCAGATATTCCTCGTAGATCGATGGCGGGGCGAAGATGTTGCTGAGCGATCCCACGACGAAGAAAGCAGCAAGCGCCAAGGCCGAAACCTCGCGCCAGGAAATCTTAGACATTTGTCCATCCTTGTCTGACGAGGGCGCCGCGGAGGACCAGTCCGGCCGTGACGCATTTTCCGAAGGAGACGCGGACTTCCGGAGCAGGTCCCGGAAGTCGCATCCCATCGCTGATCCGTGGACCTACGCCGTGGCGGCTTTCCGGGCCGCCGAGAAAACATCGCGGGGGGACGTCGTGCCCACGACGTGCTCCGTACCCTCGACCCCGAGGTCCATCCATCCCGCGTTGGCGGCCTCAAACGTCGCTTCGGCCAGTCCGGTCTGGCCCTTCGGAATGCCGAACTGCTCGAATGCCGCCGGCCACTCGGCCCGCGGGACGGCAAAGGCTTTGACGTCGAGCTTCATGACTTCACCCAATTGCGCAGCGACTTCATCCGCGCTCACCATCGAACCGAGTTCGATGACCCGATGCCCCGACCACGCCGGCCCGCTCAGAAGCGTTGCGACCTCGGCGCCGATGTCGTTGGTCGCG